>NZ_JACJDS010000056.1:0-24656 GCF_014163635.1 Pseudoalteromonas sp. SR44-8 | reverse complement strand
AGTGAAACGAAACAGCGCCGATGATAGTGTAGCATTTGCTATGTGAAAGTAGGACATTGCCAGGCTCCAAATTGAGAAAGCCGCTTCAGAAATGAAGCGGCTTTTTTACGTCTGTAGGAAAGCTATACGATTATTAACCCGCCACCTTTATCGCGAAGGTAGCGTTAAATTCAGCCCAATGACGTTGTTGAGCAATAGACTGCTTACGTAATAATTGAACTTGTTGTTGTAATTTTTGCACCGCGCCTTTTTTATGTTTTGCTTCTAATACCAATCGACTTAAATATTTAACCATTCTAGCGAGCTAAATAAAGCGCTAACTGCGTTATAATTTTTTCAAGTAGGACAACTACATGTCAAAATTTACGCCTTGTTATCACTGTATTTATCTGTCGCTATAAATGGTCAGTAACTTAACACGATTGGTATACTGCCATTTTTAAGTTTTAAAAACTCGCGCTCCCCAGAAGGAAATGTAAACTCGCACTCTTTATAAGTAACAGGCAAACTAGCGCTGTTTATAAATGATGATAAGTTCTTATACTTCGTAAGTAATAGACAAGTCGGCTTAATCATCATTTGTTGCAATTTCATTGTTGGTTTAATAAGTAAGCTGTGTAAAACTAGCTGGGTTAATTTAGTAAATCAGGTGACATGAATGTCGAATATAAAAGCTTGGAAACTTATCAGTTTATTTTGTTTGGTAAGCTTACTTATGGGCTGTCAATCGAAAGAAGAGCAGCTACAAGAAACAATTAAACAATCTATAGCTAAAGCTGAAGTTGAGTTAGCAGGACTTGGTAGTGCCTTAGATAACGGCTCAATTCGTAATGCCGCTTTATTAAGCGAATATGGCCGTATACTTAGCAATGAAAAGCCAGAGCTAGCTAAAATTGCTGGCGTGCTCGTGCAAGATGCAACTCGAAAAGGCCCGCTTTACTCAGGTTTGCAACAACGCTTAGCTGATATCAAAAGTACTTACCTTATTCCTCCTTACGATGAAACACTGCAAAATATTGATTTGTTGCGAGATGCTGCAAAGCCCGCTTTATTTTCGGATGCTTTGACCGATCCTATTAATATGCTTGCTGATATGTCGGGTGGCTCGCTTGCGCGTGTCGGTGCAATCAGTCAGCAGGCTGAAGGGGTTGGTGAAGGCAACCAGTTAGTCGGCAATCCTAATTATGGTAATTGGCAAACTAACAGTAGCGGTATCAGCTTTTGGCAGTGGTATGGCATGTACCGCATTTTAGGTGATGTATTTGATCGTGTTGAATATGGTAGTTGGAGCAAGCGCCGAAAGTATAGTTATTATAATGATTATGGTCGTGCGCGTTATTCTAGCCCTAAGCAAATTAAAGCACAAACCGCCGTTGAAACACGTACTAAGCAATCGTATCAACGCCAAGGTAAGCAATTCACAAGCCCTTATGCATCTAAAAAAACCGGGGCTTCTGGGTTAAGTCGTAGCAGTTATACACCACCAAAAAGTCGCAGTAGTTACTCCAAAACCAGTAGCTATAGTAAAGACTCGGGATCGGTCAGAAACAGCAATAATAGAACCTCTCGCGGTGTCAGTCGCGGTAAGTAAACGGCTATTTAAAGATTTAGTGTTGGAGTTTAAAGAATATGTACGAATTTAATGGAATAACTATGTGGTCACTACAAGCAATCGCGATTGATTTTGCGATTATTATTGCACTGTTTGTGAGCCTTAAATATATCAAAGGTTGGGTATCTAACTTACATGCCAATGATGAGATCACTGAGCGTGATAATTTTGCGTTTGGTATTAGCTTTGCTGCTGGCTTAGTTGCTTTAGCAATTGTGCTGACGGGTGTAAGCAGTGGTGCATTTGCAGTGAGCTTACAGCAAGAAGCATTGCAAATGGCAGCTTATGGTTTGTTAGCTATTGTGCTAATAAAGCTTGGGCACTTTTTTCAAGATAAAGTGGCACTGCGCAAAGTCAGCTTACATGATGAAATAGTGAAGGGTAATGTAACTGCCGCGGTGATTGATTTTGGTCATGTTGTGAGTGTGGCAATCGTGATTCGCTCAGCGCTATTTTGGGTGGCTACAGAAGGTTGGCATGGTTTACCAATCGTTATAGCAGCGTTTATTATTGGTAGCATTGCGTTATTGCTCGTGAGCCAGTATCGCGTACAACTATTTAAGCGTACTAACCGAAGTGGAGATTGCCTACAACAAGCAATTGTTGACGGTAACTTGGCTGTTGGTATTCGCTATGCTGGCTTTTTAATCGGTAGCGCGCTTGCGCTTACTGCGGCTTCAGGTATCGCGCCTTATGTTGCAGATAGCATTAACACCAGCTTGATTTTCTGGGCGATTAGCGCTTTGGTTAGTTTAATTGCATTTATCGTACTGCATTTAATTACGATTAAAATTATCCTTTCAGGTTGCGATATATCAGACGAAGTGAACCGTCAAAAAAATGTGGGTGTAGCAACTATTTCAGCGGCAATCTCGTTTGCTGTAGGCATTACCATGGCAACTCTATTAGGCGCGTAAAACTTGTCACATTCTAAGCAAAGCCCAAGTAAGTACTCCTTACTTGGGCATGATTTTTTATTAATTACTGTTATGGCCATACTCGCTGGGTGTGGCCTTATTTATGAATATCTGCTATCTCATTATGCCGGACGAGTTTTAGGCTCTGTAGAGAGCGCTATTTATGCGATGATAGGCACTATGATCGTAGCTATGGGTATAGGGGCTTTTTTAGCTCGTTGGTTTAAGGATGCCTTTACCGCCTTTGCTTGGCTTGAAAGTCTTATTGCACTTGTTGGTATGGGCTGTATCTTAGCTATAGCCAGCGTTATTGCTGTTAGTTATTCTTTACCGCATATTTTTTCTGACATTTTTAATCTACCAGCTGATGTAATTCTTAACGGCTATATATTTCAAAAACTCCAAGAGTGGTCACGATTCCTACCTTATGTATTTGGCTTATTGTTAGGTCTATTAATCGGTATGGAAATTCCACTTATCGCTCGCATACGTCAGCATGTTTATGGTCGTTTCTTAGAAAATAATGCTGGCACGATCTACGGTGCCGACTATATAGGTGCAGGTATTGGAGCGGCTATTTGGGTTAGCATTATGTTGGCTATGCCAATCATGCAGGCTGCAGCATGGACTGCGCTATTTAATATTATCGCAGGTTTGGCATTCTTATGGCGTTATCATAGCTATGTCCGTTACGCCAAACTATTACTGGTATGTCATATCGCTTTACTGGTGTTATTTGGTTTTATTTTAATGCTTGGTAGTAGCTGGATGAAAGATTTAAGTAATGTGCTTTATAAGGATAAAGTTATTTATTCTGAAGCGACTAAGTATCAGCATCTGGTGTTAACCGAGCGATTGAGCCGCAATCAACCCGATCCAATTACCGATCTTTACTTAAACGGCCGCTTACAGTTTTCTAGCATTGATGAACAAATTTATCATTCAATGTTAGTGTATCCGCCATTATTAGCCTCGAACCGTCACGATAATGTATTGATTATAGGCGGTGGTGATGGGTTAGCACTAAGAGACGTATTGAAGTGGCCTGTTAAAGAAGTCACCTTAATTGATTTAGATGCCCAGTTACTTAGTTTATTTGGTCATGATGACGATGAATTTAATCCTCCGGCAGCTATTCATGAGCGCTTAACTAAACTTAATAAGCACTCAATGGCTGATCCTCGATCGCATATTAAAGTGGGTGATGCTTTTCTTGAAGTAGAGCGGTTACTTGATGAAGGTAAGCGTTTTGATACCATCATTATTGACTTACCTGATCCGAATCATCCCGATTTAAATAAAATGTACAGTGACTATTTTTATAATCATATCCGTCAATTACTAGCCGCAGATGGTGCAATGGCTGTGCAGTCAACTTCGCCTTATCATGCTAAAAAAGCATTTTTAAGTATTGGTAAAACAGTCAAAGCGGCAGGTTTTAAGCATGTTGAGCAATACCAGCAAAATATTCCATCATTTGGCCAATGGGGATGGACGATTGCAACCACCACAGGTCAATCTGCAAGTGCGAGAATTAGCGATATAACAAGCTTACCAGTTGCTTCTAGATGGATCAGTAAAAAATATTTATTGGCAGCATTCGTATTCCCCAATCATTATTTTGAACAAATAAATGATATTGAAGTCAACCAATTAGGCTCAGGTACTTTATATGATTATTATCGTAGTGCATGGCAGATAGAAAGTGAATTGTATAAAAATTAATAAATCATGGTTGACATAATATGTCGGCCATGCGAATCTTAACTCAGACATAATATGTCAAATGACAAAAGGCAGAGACATGGAATTAAATGAACTTTCAATAAAACTAGCATCTTTTGAAACTGAAGGCGCTAACTTTGAGTCTTTCTTGATTGCCAATCCAGGCGAGCAAGATGTGTTGCAAGTCATAGTAGATGGCAATGATGAGCTTCCTATTTTTGTTACTCAGACACAAGAGCAGCTGTTATGTATTAGCTATTTGTTCGCTGATGAGGAAGTGAAGCCTGAACTACGTGATGAGTTGAATGAAACCTTATTACGTTTGAATGTACCAATCCCGCTGAGTGCATTTGCGAAGATTGATGATAAATATGCGATCTTTGGTGCTTTGTCGGTTAATTCATCGTTTGATGATATTACCCATGAGCTAGTTACTTTAGCTGATAATGCCATTGATGCATTAGAAGCGGTAACCATTTATTTAAACGATTAACAGCTAGCTATTTTAAGTGGAGTTAAGATTATGAGTATTTTAAAAAAGTTATTTACAGCAGTACGTGGCGGCGCGCGTGAAGCGGGCGAAGCAATTGTTGACGCGAATGGGATTCGTATCTTTGAACAAGAAATTGCTGATGCGCAAAACGCGCTGCAGCGTGCTAAAAAAAGCCTAACTGAAGTGATGGCTAAAGAAATGCAAACGAAGCGTAAGATTAGCGCATTAGATGCCTCAATTGCTGAGCACGAAGCGTATGCAGGTCAAGCACTTGAAAAAGGTAATGAACCGTTAGCGCTAGAAATTGCTGAGAAAATTGGCGACTTTGAAGCTGAAAAAGCAGAGCATGATCAAGTGTTAGCTGGTTTTAGCAATCACATTGTAACGTTGAAGCAGCAAGTAAAAGATGCTGAAAAATCGATCAAAGAAAACCAACGTCAGCTTACTATGGTTAAAACCACTGAAAGCGTGCAACAAGCAACAATGGCAGTAAATAGCACACTTAATACTAATAGCTCGTCGATGACGAATGCACGCCAATCACTTGAGCGTATTAAGCAACGTCAACAAGATCGTAGTGACCAGCTTGGTGCTGCTAAAGTACTTGAAGCTGACACTAATGGCGATGATCTTAAAGCTAAAATGGCTGAAGCTGGAATTGGTGATAGCAATCCAAAAAGTGCAGATATCTTAGCGCGTATTAAAGCGAAGCAAAACGGCTAACGCGCAATTACGATTATTAAAAGGTAACTTATTATAAGTTACCTTTTTTGCTTATGAGGCAGTCTATGTTTAACTTCTTTAAGTCTAAAAAAGCCCCTGAACGCCAATTAAATCACCCTAGTGAACTTAAAAAAGGTGATATGTTCACAGTGATTGATTCGTTTGCTTACCCAAGTTGGCTAAAAGGGCAAACATTGCGCGTTACCGATGTGCAAACTTATCAATATCAGCACAGTGCTGATTATGAGCTAGTACTTGAAAGTGATGCTGGCAAGGTGGTTTTTTTGCAAATAGAGCGCAGCGATGGTGAAGAGTGGGCGAATTTTTCAATCAAAATCCAACGTGATGAAGTGGATGAAATCTTCACACTGGATGAGTTTGCGCGCATCTTTGACGAAGACGATTTAACCTACTTAGAAGTGAAAAATATACCAGAGCGTTACATGCAGTTTTTAGCTAAAAGCTATCAACAAAGTGAATCACCATTTGTGTGTTATTTTCATAATAAAGATTATCGTAGCCAGCCATTACCACGCTATGAGCAAGAAGGTGGCGAACCATGCGAAATGATTTGCCTTGAGTCGAGCGATGGGAGCCATGGTTTAAACATTGAGATTTGGGATGGTGGAGAAACTGAAGTATCACTCACTTTAACCCGACCAATCACAGACATTGTTGATCTGTTCCCTGGAGATGCGCAGTGAGTAATGCAAAAGATAAATGGTTACGTCAGGAGCAGGCTGTAAGAGCCACGCAAATGGCGTTTGATCTTAGCAGTGAAGTGCAAAAATCGATAAAAAAGCAAGCCATTGATCAAGAGCTAACGCCATCCGATATGATCCGCAAAATTTTATCACTTGAGGTTAAATCAAAAAAAACGCGTCAACGTTTATCATTTAACCTTAATGATGAAGAAATAGCATTACTTGCTGAACGCTTTGGCGTTGCCCCAGATGATAAGCGGGCAGTAAAACAGCAAGTTGCTGAGTTACTGATTGCTCGAACTAGTAAACGCTAGGTTTTGCCTTCTGATTATTAAGCCCTTACACTTAGGGCTTAAATTATCAAATAATGAGTTGTTGTGAATATTATTTTAATCGCCTATCTACTAATTTTTGCTTTGTTTGGCACGGCAGCGAGTTATTTCTTACGGTTTATTTATGCCTATTGGGTTAAAAAGCAGATGCCGATGCATTTTATTTTTAAAGCAGGGATTTGTATTGTGGCGGTCGTGGTAATTTCCGCGCTGATCCCATTATTGGTATAGCGCGGTTGCAGCAGAGCGACTATTTTAGCTCAAACGACTGGCATTGCTGATCAATACATAATGCTTGCACAGGTAAAACCGGTAAACAATCATTTAAACCATTGGTTTTATTATCGGCAGTTTCTTGCTGAGTAATTTGATCCGCTAACTGTTCTGCATTTTCTTGTTGTGTGTGCAAGGTTGAGTACACTACATAGCGGCTTGGACCACCACAGGCGCGTTGGCCTACTTCAAGCACCTTACATTGAAAACTCGCGGTACAGCTATTATCTTGCACCAACTCAGCCAATGCGCTATTTAATTTAGATACATTTGCATTGCCGTTTGCTGGTGTTGAGTCAGAAGTGCTGACACAACCACTGAGGATCAGCAAACTGGTTGTTGTTACTAAAAATTTAGAATATGATGAACGACTCATATTGGTTTCCCTTAATAAACACTTGTCGCAGAGCTTTCTAGTTTAACACATTTATTTTCAATACACTGAGTCGCAGGGGCAGTCAGGTGCTGACAAATACTGATCATCTTGTTCTGTGCATTAAATTGGCTTTCAAGGCTGGTGATCTGCTGAGTTAACTTTTCAACGGCTTGCCCATTTGCCGTTTTATTAGAGTAAACAATATAGCTACTAGGGCCGCCGCACGCACGGCTACCAACCGGTAATACTTTACATTGAGAGCTGTTATCGCAGTTTAGATCTGCAATTTGTGTCTGTAATTGCTGGTGGACCTTTTTAATGTTATCTCTTGTTGCCGGAACTTCTGTTTGCGGATTTAACTTAGTCGCTTGATTATTTTTAACTAGCGCTGCAGGAGCCGGGCTAAGTTGGTTGTTATTCGGGGTCGCAGCATCAGAACAAGCCGATAAACATAACGGCAGTAGAAGCGCGATAATAAATAAGCGCATGATAAACCTTCATAGTGGTGAACAAGTAACCACCATCATACACTTTGCAGATAACACAGCAATAAAAACTATGGCATTCAAAGGTTAAACCCGACGCTAAGGACGGGTTTAATATTTTTATAGCCCGCCTTGGGTTAATTTTGCGGGATTGAGTAAAGCTTCCAGCTCACTACGTGATAGGTCAGTTTCTTGCTCAGCAACATCAAGAATTGGACGGCCATCTTGATATGCTTGTTTGGCAATTTTAGCTGCTTTAGCATAACCAATGACTGGATTAAGCGCGGTCACTAATATGGGGTTTTTGGCGAGTGCTTTGTCGATATTGGTGTGTTTCACTTTAAAGGATCGAATCGCTTTATCAGCTAATGCTTGACTACTATTTGCCAGTAACTCAATACTTTGCAAAATATTGTAAGCTATTACAGGTAACATTACATTGAGTTCGAAGTTACCTGATTGACCTGCAACAGTAATAGTTGCGTCATTACCAATCACTTGTGCACTAACCATGGCTGCCGCTTCAGGGATCACAGGATTTACTTTACCGGGCATAATTGATGAACCGGGTTGTAAAGCTTCTAGTTCGATTTCACCAAGGCCAGCTAGTGGACCTGAATTCATCCAACGTAGGTCGTTTGCTATCTTCATTTGTGCAACAGCGAGCACTTTTAGCTGCCCTGATAAAGCGACAATGGTGTCTTGCGAACCTATGTTATAAAAAAAGTTCTTGCTTGGCACAAAGCGTACACCGACGTTGGCACTGAGATTTTTACAAAATTGCTCAGCAAACAGGGGATCGGCATTTATACCAGTACCAACGGCTGTGCCTCCTTGCGCTAAAGCAGATACCCCTTCAAGGCTATAGCGGATCCCTGCCATTGCACTATCAACTTGGTGTTGCCAAGACCCTAGAGTTTGCGCAAATGTCACTGGCATAGCATCCATCAAATGAGTTCGACCCGTTTTTACGATTTCACCTATTTCTGACTTTTTGCGCTCCAACGTTTGTGATAGCTGATCCAGCGCCGGAAATAGTTCATACACCACGTTAATTACACTGCTTACAGCAATAGTGGTAGGGATCACGTCGTTAGAGCTTTGCCCCATGTTTACGTCGTCGTTGGGATGGATAACCTCATCACCATAACGACTTGCTAAAGTTGCAATCACCTCATTAGCATTCATATTAGTGCTAGTACCTGACCCTGTTTGAAATATATCAATAGGGAAGTGTTCTAAATGTTCGCCATCAATGATCTCTTGGCATGCGCGCTCGATTAACTGTGCTTTATTTTTACTGAGATGACCTAGCTCGTAGTTGCTTTGCGCTGCGGCCTGTTTGATATAAGCAAGAGCGGTAATAAACTGTTTTGGCATTACTAAATCGCTAATGCGAAAGTTATTTACAGCACGTTGAGTTTGCGCTTGATAAAGTGCATCTGTAGGGACTTGTAATTCGCCCATACTATCTGATTCGGTTCTAAATTCGCTCATGAAAACTCCTAGAAAGGGTTAAATTCGTGACTGAGAATACGGGCTTCACGCTCTAGTATCAGGTATTTCTTGATACTATTATGACTTCTATAAAAGCGCTTTAATGCCAGTAACGGTTTATAAAGTTGCTCTAAACATTGTTTGCGAATTGCACAATGGACTAAAGAGTCGCACATTTTGTTGAGGATTTCATGGAAAGTGCGTCTTAGATAGAGTTCTTGCAGCAATAGACTGTGGTTTTTTTCGTAATGACGTGCAGCACTCAGGCCAGCTTCAATGTAATTTGCCACTAAAGCTGGCGCATGTAGCCCAGGTCGCGGGCAAATACATTTCATTTGCTGTTGATAATAAAGCATAGCGTGATGTTCATGCATAAGAAAAACCGATTAACTGTAATGGTAATCATTATCATTACAGTTAATCGGTTTCGGTGCAAGTCACAAATTGTAAATATTGGCGGAAGGTGAGTTTTTTAATTGTAGCCAAGAATAAATATTTGGTCTGTTTCATGTATTAACGCCTGATTTTGTTGATTTGTTTGCGATAGTAAATCAATTACAGTGGCACGTTCATCACAGCCTATTTTATCTGTTACTGGTTTTTCACTTGCCGCAATTGCAGCGTCTAGGGCGGTATAAGGTGATATATACATAATCTTCTCCGTTTGGTTGATTCAATTAGATAAGTGCATAACTCATACCATGCTCAATATTTTTTTTATTACTTTGAATTATATAGTTTTTATATAAAATTAATTATTTAATAGCGACATCTGTTGCAAGATTTGCTTTACTAATGGGCATACTTTACCAATCTTGGTGCATCTGTATTGAGATGCTTGGAAATATATATGACGAAACCTTTCTCGCAAGCGTGTGAAAATAATAAAAATCCAATATTAAGCGTCATCACAGCATATTTAGCACAAGTCGAGAGTGTGTTAGAGGTGGGATCAGGTACGGGGCAACACAGCGTGCACTTCGCTGCTAATTTGCCTCACTTACAATGGCATACCAGTGATCGCTTGGTTAATCATAATGGTATTAAACAGTGGCTTGATGAAGCAAAGCTAGATAACTTGCACGCACCAGTAGAGTTAGATCTAAATCGCCCTTGGCCAATAAATACCGTTGATGCTATTTATACTGCTAATACGTTACACATCGTCAGCAAACCGTTAGTTGAGCAATTTTTTACTGGTGTTAATAAGCATTTAGCGTCAAAAGGTCTCGTGTGTATTTATGGCCCATTTAAATACAACGGCAACTTTACCAGTGAAAGTAATCAGCGTTTTGATGAATTTTTAAATCAGCAAGACTGCCAAAGTGGCATTCGTGATTTCGAATGGGTACAGCAATTAGCTGAGCAAGCAGGGTTAATGCTTGTTGATGATATTGCGATGCCTGCTAATAATCAGTTATTGATTTTTAAACGTCATTAGTTATCAATCTTAAAAGGTAATAATTCAGTGCATTGCTGATGATAGATGCGCATATGCTGACGCTCACGTTGTAAGTAATCTGCTATCGCAGGACTAAAAGTAGCATCCATTACGGCATGTACGGAGTGAGTAAATACCGGTGCAAAACCTCGTGCTATTTTATGCTCGCCCTGCGCACCTGAGTGAAAACACTGAAGCTGATGTTTAATACAATATTCAATACCTTGGTAATAGCAAAGCTCAAAGTGCAGGCAATCAATTTCTGCTATAGCTCCCCAATAGCGCCCGTATAGTGTGTCATTATTTTTAAAGCTCAGTGTTGCAGCGACCACTTCGTGAGCATGGATGGCATGCATGATCACCAGTTTATCGGCCATTAAGGCGTGTAATAAAATAAAAAAGTCATGATTTAAATAACCCATGTGGCCAGAGCGTTTTAAATAAGTGCGTTGGTAAAATTCGCAAAACTGGCTCATCACAGCTTTAGTTATCTGTTCACCTTGCAGCCATTTAATACTAATATTTTGCTGGGTTATTTTATTACGTTCTTTTTTCAATACTTTACGTTTTCGTGCGGTTAACTGCGCTAAAAAATCGTCAAAAGTAGCGTAGTTTTGATTTTGCCATTGAAACTGCACGCCAATACGATGCATACCTTGATGTGGTGTGAGTTGAGAGACTTGCTGTTGCGAGCAAAAGTTAATGTGCCAGCCAGACCAACCTTGTTGCTCACATTGAGCTGTTAAAGTCTTTGTTATGTACTGATACACTTGTTCTGGGTGTGAGTGTGCAATCGCAAGGCGTTGACCTTCAATAGGGCTAAACGGTGAGCCAGATAACCACTTAGGGTAATATTCTAAACCATGTTGCTGGTAAGCTTCAGCCCATGCCCAATCAAATACATATTCGCCATAAGAGTGACTTTTTAGATAGCCGGGTGCTAATGCCACCAAAGTATCATTTTGGTAAATGGCTAAATGTTGCGGTTGCCAACCAGACGCGGCTGATACGCATTGGCTTTGTTCTAATGCAAATAAAAATGCATGATCAGTAAATGGATTATCGGCAAAAAACTGCTGCCAAACAGCGGCATCTATTGCACTGATATTGGTTAACCAGCGGTGACTAAATATACTCATTATTTATTGCCCTGCGAGCCTTCAACCTGCTTTATAAACTGTTTTATATAGAGTGCTTGTTCAGTAAAGTAAGGGTTGTAAGTCAGACGTTGAAAGGTTGGAAAAGCTGCAATATTTTCTGCAGTACGCTCGCCAATATTAGGTTTTTCGGTCGTTTTACATTGCTTATACAAAGTATCATCATCGAGGTAACTGCCGCAATTGCGATAAGCGCCAGCAATACCGTAGTAAGGGTTATCAGGTGAATTAACTACGGCAATATGAGAAATACCATGAATGTTTTTACAGGTTGCATTTTTGCACTGTGGATTTAATACCCTGTAGTCTTTTGGAAAACCACTGGTAATGGTTGTTTTATCACCGTAAAAAACCAAGGTATCTAAGCTATTTGCAGGGCGTATCTTTACATCATGCAAGGCGCTTAACAATTGCAGCGATGCACGGGTATCAATGGTGGTATCTATATCACTCATCACTGAAAAAATAGCCAAGTTTGGTAATTGACGCTCGATTAGTTCTGGTAACGCGATTGAGCGCATAACATCATCGGCTGCGGTTGCAGCATTAAATGGAAACGACTCATATTTAGCAAAATCAATATCGGCGTCTTTATCTATCCAATTCACAAAGGGAATACGGTCAATCCACTTCGCCAGCCAACCATTTTTATTGTGTGGTTCAGTGGCGGGCGAAAATAGCATCAGTGCAGTTATTTTTGGGTCAACGGGCTCGACAGTTAAATAATTGAGTAACAGGGCTGCACCTGTAGAGTAGCCACCTAAAATCACCTGATCAAAATCTTTTATAGTACGTTTAATTGCATAGTCTACAGCTTGCTGCCATTGTTTGGCATTAATACTGCTTAGTGCATTAGCTGCGGTGCCATGGCCTGGTAACAGCAAAGTACGTACGGTATAGCCCTGTTGAAAGTAAATCTGTGCCAAGTCATGATAGGTAAATGGAGAGTCGGTAAGCCCATGAATCAATAGAACCGCTTTGTGGTTGTTATTTTGGCGTAATTCAAATGGCGCTATAAGATCAACTATATTAGGGGGGCTAGTACGTTGCTGTTGTTTAACTAAAAGCTGATAGGTATCAGTTAAAACAGGGCAAGGCATTGATGCGCGAGGGTTTGCCGCTAAAATATGTTGGTATGCAAAGCTTAAATAATCACTAAATGCTTGCTCACTTTGATAGGAAAAATCCGTATTAGCATTGCTTTTTTCAAACCGTAATAAGCCCTGCTTTTTGCTGTTCATAATATAGTTTAAATCAGTCAACTGAGTAACGCAGTTGGTTTGGCCGATAGCAAGGCTAGAGGTTGTTAATAAAGTGAGAGTTAGTAATATTCCATTAAGGCTCATAAACATCTACATAATTGATTAGGCACTCGGTTAGCTTATCGAGTTCGAGGGGTTTTGCAAGATGCTGATTAAAACCAATTGCTAAGGCATTGGCTTTATCCTCAGGCATTACATCAGCGGTTAAGGCAATGACGGGTAATTGTTCAGTACTTTTAATTTGACGTATCAAGGCGGTGGCTTGGTAACCGTCCATAATGGGCATTTGGCAATCCATTAACACTAAATCGAAGTCATTTATTTTAACTTGCTCTACTGCTAATTCGCCATTTTCAACCAGTGTTGGAGTGATCCCTAAAGAGCTAAGCATTGCTTTTATTACTAATTGATTGACGCTGTTATCTTCTGCAACCAGTATTTTTAGTTTGCTTAAATCAACATGCTGTTGTGTGTGCTTTGCCGTTACTTGTTGCGCAGCACACGTATTTAACTCGACAGACAGGGTAAATGTGGAGCCTTTACCTGGCTCGCTTTGTACGCTGATATCTCCAGACATTAGCAAACTAAGTTCTTTTGCGATTGTTAAACCAAGCCCAGTGCCACCAAACTTGCGTGATGTGGAATTATCAGCTTGGGTGAATGCATCAAATAATTTACTTTGCTCTGATGGCGCAATGCCGATGCCAGAGTCTTTAATAGCCAAGGTAATTTGCCTACGTTTATCGGTGATCTCCTTACAGTATGCGCTAACACTTACTTCACCTTCGCAGGTAAACTTAATGGCGTTACTACATAAGTTTAATAAAATTTGCTCAATTCGCATAACATCACCTTCAAACCAAATATCGGCTGGTAATTGGTTATCAACCTTCCAGTGAATGCCTTTTTGTTCAGCGCTTTGTTCGAACATACTGCTAATCCGGGCAAGAAGAGCATTTAAATCAAAAGGAGCGACTTCCAAGGTGAGCTTTTGAGATTCAATTTTAGAGATATCGAGTACATCATTGATTAAACTTAACAATGATTTAGAAGCTAAATTAATTTTATTTAGATAACCGATGAGAACTTCAGCGCTATCTTCACTTTTAGCTAAGGTTGAAAAACCGATCACTGCATTAAGCGGCGTACGAATTTCATGACTCATATTGGCTAAAAACCGGCTTTTAGCTTGATTCGCTAAATCAGATTGCTTTTTAGCTCTGACAAGCGAGCGAGTACGTTCCGCTACTAAGCGCGATAGAGCAATATGTTGATGATTAAATAACAGTAATACCAGTAAAATAAGTGAGCTTACAATGACCTGTAGAATAATTAAAAAGAGTGTCATGTGATTAGTTTGATGCGGTAGAAACTCATCTTTAATCGTTAAATCAACTAGCCATGTTTGCCCTGCAAAATTAATCGTGATGGTTGTAAGCTTATTGCTTTTGGTCGGCACATTTTCGGCGTTTGAATAAAACGGGTTGGTAGCATTGGCTTCATAAATAGCGATATTAAACATCTTATTTTGTGCTTGCGTGAGTGATTGAGCAAGTATGTTTTCCACTAAAAATACACCTGTTGCGTAGCCTTTAATTGAGGCAATCTCATTGTTTTGTTGATACACAGGAGCAAATAATAAATAAGCGGGTTCAGGTTTTTGTGCTTGCACTAATTGAATTATTTTAGTGCCTACAGGGCGATTTTTGATGCGTGGGTCGAGTAAAGTCTCACGGCGATCTTTACGAGAATTGAGGTTAAAACCAATAGCGGATTGATTTTCTGCAAAAGGAGCGATATAGGTAATAATCACTAATGGATCGTCGTTTGATAATGGCGCTCCTTTAATACTCGGATCAAAGTTATATGAATTATAAATTTCATCGAGCTGCTTGTTAAAATCACTGACCTGAGCTGGGGGAATTTTGCGATTCCATGAAAATGCTTTAATAAATGAATGCTCAGCCAGTAATTGGGCACTGTAGCTATCAAACTCTTGCTGACTTAAAGTTGGTGTTGATTGAATTTGGCTCGCAAGGCTTTGTACGGTTATTTGGCTAAGATTTAAATTGCGCAGTAAACTGTTTTCAATGATAGATGTTTCACGCTTGGCAATTTGTATCGCATTTGAATAAGTCTCTTGGTTGTATAGTTTAGTGGTTAAGGCGACAGAGACGAATAATACCGAGCAGACTGCGATGGTTGGCAAGGGGGTGACGTAGTGTCGTTTAAATTTAGGCTGTAGTAAGGCCAATAAAAAGGGGGTTGCGATCAGCACACCGAGTGAGTCACCTAACCACCAATAAGTAACATTTTTCCAGTGATTTTCAATGCTGTAGGCGGGATTAAATTGACTTAAAGCATAGACTCCAATATTGGCCGATATGAGGCTGACGACAATACCGACGATAAAAATAAAATAAATAATCGATTGGCGTTGTTTTAAATACAGCGGATGGCCTAGCCAGTACTTTAAAAGAGCAGCGCCAATCATGCCTTGTAGCACGGCGCCTAAGCCGATTAGCAGTACTTGTTCTAGCGTATTGCCAATTAAAACCTGATCAGTGATCGGGTTATCACCGGTACTTAAATTAAAGGCGACAGAGGCAATAAATAATGCCGGCATAAAACGCCACCACCAGATAAAACAGCCAACTAAGGCAATACCAGCAGGGAGCCAAATAGGGATGACTTGTGATTGAAAGGCAAAATTAGTCAATAACTTACCAGTTGCAAAATAAGCAACAGCAAACGATATGTAAAAAACAAAAGAACTGGATGTTGAACGAAAAATCTTCACATGCATCCTTGTTAAATATTATTTTTATAGTGATATTTCAGTATAGCGAATCGGCACTAAATAGTATTATTTTTTAAAGTGGTAGCTGCTTTTTGCTAAATGTTTGCTTTAAAACCACTGTAGACTCAATGTTAGCAATACAATCAATACTCCCTAGCTTATATTTAACAAAACTTTCGTAGCTTTCTAAATCGGTAGCAATAATCTTCAATAAGTAATCATAGCTTCCTGATATGACAGAGCACTCCAGTACATGATTCAGTTTTTCCACGTGTTCTTCAAACATATTTGCCGCACTGGCGGAATTTTGGCTCAACCGCACAAACGCATAGACCAGCACGTTTAACCCGAGTGCGCGTGGGTTTAAGGCTGCGTGATAGCCAGTGATCACCTTGCTTGCTTCAAGTTTTTTTATACGTCTCAAACAAGGGGTATCCGATAGACTTACAGTTGTTGCAAGTTCTGATACAGAGGTGCGCGCATTGCTTTGTAACAACGTTAGTAATTGTTGATCTTTTTTATCTAAACTCATAACTATGACAATAAAATTTATTTAATGGTGATTATAGAGTGAATATCACTAATTGTATGGGTTTTTATTAGTGGTTTTGCTGATTTGTGCTCTATGTTATCTGTTAACCTAAATGCAATAAAATTTGGTATGGAGTAATACCTGTGAGTAATAATACCCAGGCATTTGATGAGTGGCTCAGAACCCGCTTTGTAGAAATTAATAGTCAACTAGAGGCTATCTATTGGCAACAAGAAGATAAAGCTAACGTAGAATTTGTCGGGGAGCAATTTAAGCATCAGTTAGAGGCTGAGGGTAATGCGCATATTCGTAAGTTACTGGCAGAAGGCAATACTGATGAAGGATTTGATCGTGCGTTTGATTTACTTGGCAATGTAGGATTATTTATGGCGGCTTGTCGACGCCATGAGATCACTGAACCATCGCGCGAAACAACCTCCCCTTTAGTCGAGGCCTCGGCACTAGCCATGCATATTGGTGCATCAATTGGGGTTACTCCGCGTTTTGCGACGGCTCACTTAACCACCCATAATAAGGCGATTAATGGCCTTTATAAGCGCTTTACGGATCTGCCAGATGAAAAATTATTTATTGATTACAATACCAAAGGGATTTTAGCCTATAAGCGAGCAGCTGATGCATTATTAAAAATTCAGCCATTAGGTATTTCGCATCCGCTATGCGGTGATTTACTTAAAGTTGCCAAGCAGGCGTTGGTCGATGTGATTGAATCGAATACGGCTTTATATAATCAGTTAGACACCGAGCGATTCTTTTTCTGTGTACGTCCTTACTATAAGCCGTATCGGGTTGGCAAAGAGGTTTACCGTGGAGCCAATGCGGGAGATTTTGCCGGAATTAACGTTATAGATATGCTGTTAGGTTTATGCTTTGCCAACGAACCGAGTTACTCACAAATGCTGGTGGATAAATTTTTATATATGATGCCTGAAGATCAGCAAATTCTGCGAGAGTCTATGCGTATGCCAAGCATAATGGATGACTTTTTAGCGGCAGGAGATACCCGCCATAGCTCGTGGTTTAAAACCAATGCCAAGTTGTTTATACAAGTATGTAAGCTGCATGGCGATACTGCAATAGGTCATCATAATCAACTGGTTAGTAAGTTTATAGCTCAGCCAGCTCAACACATGCAACAGCAACATATGAATAAAGTAACTGCCAGCGGTCCGCCATTGCATGTGTTATTGGATTCTCTTGAACAATTAAGAGATCGTCGAGCAGCAGCAAAGCGTGATGATATAAGAACTCGTTATGATGATTTAGCACAATTAAAGCAATGGGTGAGTAATTAATATGTACAAAGATGACTTTAATCTTGCCGCAGGCTGTTACTTGCTAAATCACTCTGTTGGCCGTGCACTGAAAAGCAGCCAAGATGATTTTAACCAGCATTTTTTTGCTCCTTGGCAAGCGAGTAATAAAGAGCCATGGCAGCAGTGGCTGCCAGCCATTGAACGCTTTACTCAGGCGCTCAGTACATTGTTTAATTCACCGAACAGGCAATTTTGCCCACAAGTAAATTTATCGAGCGCTTTAACAAAGTTAGTTATGTCGCATCCTCGCTTACGGCAAGCTAATTGTAAGGTTTTGATGGCGCAAAGTGACTTTCCTAGCATGGGGTTTGCAATGCAAAAAGCGCTGGCTAGTAGCGCTGAAATAAAGTTTATTCCTGAACACGTAGATTTAACTGATAGCGTGCAATGGCAACAATATATTCAAACAGATATTGATTTAGTATTTATTAGTCACGCTTATTCAAATACTGGCCAGCAAGCGCCAGTAGCTGAAATTACGCAACTGTGTAAGCACGCAGGCTGTTTGAGTCTTGTTGATGTGGCGCAGTCAGCTGGTGTATTGCCTCTAGATTTAAGCCAAGTTGATGCTGATTTTATGATTGGTTCCAGCGTTAAGTGGTTATGCTCAGGTCCCGGTGCGGCATATTTATGGGTAAGCCAAGCGCAATTAAATGTGTGCGAACCACAAGATGTAGGGTGGTTTTCACATCAAAATCCATTTGAGTTTGATATTCATCACTTTGCTTATCATGATAGCGCATTGCGTTTTTGGGGCGGCACTCCATCGATTGCGCCATTTGTACTCGCAGGGCATAGCATTGGTTACTTTGCTAAATTAGGTGTTGCAACAGTGCGAGCGCACAACTTGGCGCTACTTGAACAATTAAGTGCAGAGTTTAGGCCATATTTGGTGTCACCAACAACGCCAGAAAAACGTAGCGGTACAGCTATTTTAAATTTTGGCGAGCAACAGCCAGCGGTATTAAGCGCGCTGTCTCAGGCGAATATAAGTGTCGATGCGCGAGCATATGGGGTGCGAGTTTCACCGCATATTTATAACAACAGTAGTGATATAGCACAGCTAATAAAAGTGGTTAAACAAACCCTAAGCTAAATTTATTGGCTTAGTTGCGTTTTAAACGCTTTTAACGCATCAATTTGTTGCTGATACTGCTTTATTTTCGGCTCAATGCGTTGCTCAGCTTGTGCTGTGCGTTTTGCTATCGCATCAGCAATTGAGTTTGCACCCATTTTATTTGCAGAGTCTTGCGTCATATAGTTTATTTTGGTTTTTTGTTCTGCAAGAGTATCTTGAAGTTGCTTTATTTCTCGTTGATAAACTGCAATTTCACGATCAATTTTTTGCATCGCAACATAACTATCTACAGACGCCATGATATCTTTGCTTTGTTGCGTATTAGTTGCTTGGGTCACATTAGTTGGTGGAATTTTTATTTCTTTAGCATCGTCACCACAAGGTAGTTGACTAAAGGTAGCCACGCCATCAACCGTGCATTGGTAAGCAGCCGTAGCCACAGCTGCTGGTGGTATCAGCATCGCTACGGCAGAAACCATTGTTAACTGAAGTTGTCGCAAGTACACTTATGAATCCCTAAATTTGCATTAAAATATCTAGTGCAGCTAGTTTATCAAGTTTGTTAATTTGAATCGCCAATTAATCGTTGCTATTTATTAGTGAATTTATTTTCCTTATAACGGTGCCTTTTGCAGTGAAAAATACCCGAGCAAGTGACGCATAGTGTTAGCTTGATCTGCCATTTGTTTTGCCGCAGCCATGGTTTCTTCAGTCATCGCTGAGTTTTCTTGGATCAAGGTTGTTAGGCGTTGTACCACAATATCTACCTCTTTAATTGCCTGTTGTTGGGTAATCGAAGAGCTATTGATAGACACTATCATATGGTTAACATCAGCCACAGCGCTGACAATTTGCTTTAGTTTCTCACCTGATGAATTAGCAAGGGCGGTACCGTGACTAATTTTTTGGTTGCTGTTGCTTATTATAGTTTTAATTTGTTTCGCCGAGGTTGCGCTACGTCCAGCTAATTCTCTAACCTCATTGGCAACGACCGCAAACCCGCGACCATGCTCGCCAGCTCTGGCAGCTTCTACCGCTGCGTTGAGAGCTAATAAATTGGTTTGAAATGCTATTTCATCAATAACAGAGACAATTTCATTAATATCCTTACTGGAATTATTGACCTCAACAATGGCATGAACCGTTTGTATGGATAGCTCGCCCCCTTCGGTTGCGCTCATTTGAGCGTTTTCTGCAAGCTTAACCGCTTCGTTAGCTTGCTTAGCAATGGCTGCTATTTCATCTAGCATGTTACTGCTGCTAGCACTGGCTTCTTCTAAATTGGCTGCTTGCTCTTCAGTGCGTTGACTTATTTCGGTGTTACTCTCTGCTATCTCTGCGGCGCTTTGTGATACTCTTAAGGCAGAGTCTTGGATGCTGCTAATAACACTGGTAAGTTTTTCAATCGTTTGATTTACATCTGCTTTTAATGTAGCAAATACACCTTGGTAATCCTGCTGTACTTGTTGATTTAAATTGCCTTGAGCAAGCCCGCTTAATACCTTAGTTACCTCTGCGATTGCATCTGCGGTGATGGTCAAAGAACTGTTCACATCATTTTGCAGCTGCGCTAATTGGCCTTGCATGTTTGTCTCTAGTTGTTGATTAAAATCACCGCTACGCATAGCTGCCATAACGCGCGCGAGTTCAGCAATAACAATACTCAAATTGCTAATAGAGCTATTTACATCATCTTTAAGTACATTGAGTTGGCCATTCATATCGCTATCGATTGTCTGCTCGAAGTTACCTTTACTGATCGCCAGCATAACGTTTGATATTTCACTTACAGCAGTGTCTAAACCCATAATTGAGTTATTAATATTATGCTTTAAAGTTGATAATTGGCCATTGGCACTGCAATTTACTTGTTGTTTAAAGTTGCCAGCATTTACGGCTGCCATAACATCGTTAATATTTTTAATGATTAACGCGAGATTGTCGACGCTCGCGTTGATATCATTTTTAAGTGTGGCTAACTGGCCTTGTAGAGGTTGCTCAAGGTGTTGTGAAAAATCCCCATCGTGAAGTGCGCTCATTACGCGACTGATATCACTTACTGCTCCCGCTAAACTGTGTACTGAATTATTCACACTGTTTTTTAATTGTGCCAAAGAGCCTTGTGCGGCTACCGTAACCTGTTGTTTAAAGTCACCATGTTCGATATGGCTCATTACCCCGACAATTTCAGTAATGGTGCTATTTAGCGATTGCAGAGAGCCATTTATATTTTGTTTTAAGGTGGCCAGCTGTCCCTGCATTGGGGTTGTTATTTGGCTGTTAAAATTTCCTTGGCTCATTTCATCTATAATATGATTTATTTCACTCATTGCTTGCTCTAGCGAGTCTGCGCAATTATTTGTGGCCTGTTTTAAGGAATCTAATTCACCTTTGCAGGGCGCACTAATTCGGTGGTTAAATTCACCTGCGGCCATTTTATTCATAACCGTATTGGTTTGGGAAATAGAGCTTTGCAGCGCATCAAGGAGGCAATTAAAAGCACTTGCCGATGAACCTATTTCATCATTCGAAAGCACTGGCGTTCGTACCGAAAAATCACCTTTTTGTTCAACGTGACGCATTGTGTCGACAAGTAATTGCACAGGGCGGGTGAGCGAACGAGCAAACCAAATAGCGACCAGAGTAATGGCAATGATCGATATTATTAAGGTGCTAATGAGAATCGTCGTTAAATGACTGACTGTGGCAAAAGCTTCTTTTTTATCTATTTCAGCCAGTAATGACCACTGTATACCTAATACGTTAATAGGTTGATAAGACGACAGTACTAAGGAGCCGCTATAATCGGTGATTACTTGCTGACCTTTTTTACCTTGCTGAGTAAGCTCAGTTGCCAGCGTTTTTACTTTACCTATGCTTGGATAGCGAAAAGAATTTACAACTGAGCGGTTTTCGGGGTCGAGAAAGGAATCAGAACGCATTAAAAAATCAGGTCCGACTAAATATGTCTCGCCACTTGTACCTAAGCCAGCCCGCTCAGTCATAATGACATTTAGGGCATCAATGGATAGTTGAAAAATCAAGGTGCTGGTATGTACGCCTTGGTTATAAATTGGGGTGGCGATAAAACTGGCTGGTGCATTATAAGATGGCAAATATTGCTGATAATCGACAAAGGTTATTTCATCTTCATTGATCATTTTTGCTTGTTTAAATGCCAATGCTAGGTTGCTATTAGCATAAGGTCCATCGAGTAAAGAAGTGGCAAAGTCAACTTCTTTGTAAACAGAGTAAACTACTTCAGCGCTGCGATTGTCGATGATAAAGACATCATAAAAATCAAATTTTTGCGCAAAATTTAGTAAAAAACTATGGTATTTGCTGTGTAGTAAATTGTAGTTATTATCAGCACTTGCTTGTACTAATTTTGCTTTCTCGCCAAGTGGGTATGGGTTATCTGCTAGGTATTGTGATTGCCAATATTTAGCCGTGGGTGAAAGTGTGGCAAGCAGCTCAGAAGTTGGCAATTTGTCTTCGTTTTTAAGCCGGTATTTAGTATTAAAGTCGTTGTGATAGTAATCTGCCAGCTGTTGCTCTGCTGTGCTGTCGAGAGATGTTGTATAGGGCTCTTTAAATGCACGGCTAAGTTCATCTGCTGCGGTGTGGAGTAAAGGGCTTTGTGCTAAAAATAATAATTGCGCATGTATATCGGCAAAATGCCTTTCAATGGCGCTTTTTTTAATTTCACTAACCGCTTCTAATTGAGCATAAGTTTGTTTATTTAAAGCAGTAGCCGAGTTATACAGTGCAAGACTGATGGCTATCGCCAAGGGAATTAATGCAACGAGCAAAAAGGCAATAACAAGCTTTTTAGTCAAGCCAATATTACGTACAAAATTTCCGAATGAACGGGTTTGGTTAGCCATAACAACATCCTTATCAAAGCAAAGCTGTAAACCTAATATAGGTAATTAAGATTTAGTGTAGAACAGCTTGAATTAAAAGCGAGTCGATGACGAAAAATAGATTTTTTAGTTGCTGTAATGCACTCGCTATACTCTGTTAAACTACGGGCATTCAAATTTAAGTGTGTTTGCTATGAAAAACTCCATTATTCCAGTTGTATTGGCCGGTGGTATCGGTTCGCGGTTATGGCCATTATCGCGCCAAGCTATGCCAAAACAGTTTTTACCTTTACTGGGAGATGAGTCATTATTGCAAAGTACCTTAAATAGAGTCTCTGACTCATGTTTTACTGATCCGATTTTGGTTTGTAATGAACAGCATCGCTTTATTGTCAGCAGCCAATGCCAGCAAATCGGTGTTGCAACCATGGCGTTACTATTAGAGCCTGATGGCAAAAATACTGCTCCCGCCATCGCATTGGCAGCACAATATGCATTACAGCAAGGGCTTGATAAACCTTTATTAGTGATTCCAGC
The DNA here is from genome assembly GCF_014163635.1 of Pseudoalteromonas sp. SR44-8. NCBI lineage: Bacteria > Pseudomonadati > Pseudomonadota > Gammaproteobacteria > Alteromonadales > Pseudoalteromonadaceae > Pseudoalteromonas > Pseudoalteromonas sp. SR44-8. The sequence goes on along the minus strand of NZ_JACJDS010000056.1, from coordinate 1,509 downwards.
CGATCATCATATTGATAACTTTGAGTTGTTAATAGAGCAACTTCCTGATGCGATAAGCTTGGCGCAACAGGGCAAGTTAATTACCTTTGCAATTGAGCCAGACTCAGCCCATTGCGGTTACGGTTATATTAAAAATGGCACTAAAATAGCATCTTCAAACTGCTATGAAGTTGATCAATTTAAAGAAAAGCCCAGTCTACTATTAGCACAGCAATATCTTGCCAGTGGCGAATATAGCTGGAACAGTGGAATGTTTTTATTCACTCCTAGCGCATACCTTGCTGAACTTGAGCGTTTTGCACCAAAAATCGCCAGTTGCATTGCAGCAGCCGCCAATTTCAGTGGTGACTTAGGTTTTACCCGTGCCAATAATGAAGTCTTAAAAAACTGTCCAAGTGATTCAATCGACTATGCTATTTTAGAACGCAGCCCAAATGTGGCGGTGCTGCCTTTAGCGCTGAATTGGAATGATGTCGGCGGTTTTAATGCGCTATGGCAAAGTGCCGATAAAGACGAGCAAGGCAATAGCCTAAGCACCGATGACGTGGTTTTACATAGCCATAACAACTTGCTCAGCGGTGAAGAAGGTCATAGTATCGCAGCTCTTGGGGTGAGTGATTTAGCGATTATTCACACCCATGATGCAACTTTAGTCGCGAGCAAAAGCCAATTAGAGCAGCTTCCGGAACTATTAAAGCAATTAGCCGTTAAGCACGGTGATAAATTGATCCATCATCAAGCCGTGTATCGACCGTGGGGTAGTTACCGAGTGTTAATTGCAGGCACCGGCTTTAAAGTGAAAAAAATTATTGTCAGCCCAGCTGGCAAACTTTCAACGCAGCGCCATCAGCACCGCGCTGAGCATTGGGTTGTCGTCTCTGGCATTGCTGATGTGCGTATTGATGGCCAAGCACACAGGCTTACTGCCGATCAATCTTGCTATATAGCCGCCGGTCACATTCACAGTTTAGCAAACACGCAAAATGAGCCACTTATTCTTATAGAAGTACAAACTGGCAGCGTTTTAGATGAAACGGATATTGAACGTTTTGACGATCAGTATGGTAGAAAATAGTGAAGATTAATCGCTTTTAACCCAGCCAATACTTAATATATAACGACTACCTTTTTCTATTTTGGTTACTGCATGCTGAGTTATATCGGGCCTAAATAGTTTTATACGCTTGCTTTGAAATAAGGTGTTTTCGCACATAAACTCACCGCCCAGTTGGGCACGTTTGATAATGAGATTTAAACGAAAATGCTTACCTTTTTTTACTTTATCTGTATGGGGCTTTATTTCACTACCAACGGGAAACTTAATTAAATAAGTATCAAACTTTACTGGCCAATGGGCGCCACACAGAAGCATTTTGTCATAGCCCGAATCTTGCCTGCCTCGCTGCCAGCGAAATAAATTTTTAAAAATAGCCATTGTATCTTTTCCTTATTACTTTAACTTCGCCAACTCGCCAACTCGCCAACTCGCCAACTCGCCAACTCGCCAAC
>NZ_JACJDS010000055.1:0-26072 GCF_014163635.1 Pseudoalteromonas sp. SR44-8 | reverse complement strand
CTCTTTTCTTGATTCTGTGGTTTGTGTGGTAACAACCATTTGATCATGAATTGAGCTTCAACTCAATTTCTTAAGATCTTACCTATGACATCCATGTAAGTAACAAAGAGTTAATCGCCCCTAGGCAGAACCCTTCGGGCAGCGCGCGTTTGGCATTTATGCTACGTTATCGCCTATTTATGGGGAATAACCACACTACATAGGCTCTGCCTTGCCTAAAAACCAAACGCACAGCTGCAAAATTAACCTAGAAAGATAAACAGACCCTAGACAAATAATCCCTGCCCCCTACAATAGCGCCGATAAACAGCATAATGAAATAAGGTAGTAGGTAATGGCGGTTATAAAGATCGATACAACAGGATACGACGCACAGTTAAATGAAAAAGAGCAACGTATCATTGCGCAATTCCAACGCTTTGGTGTTGAACAATTAGAAGTCTTTGCCTCTGAGCCAATTCATTACCGTCAACGCGCTGAATTTAGAGTATGGCACGATGGCGATGAGTTATTCCACATTATGTTTGATCAAGCCACCAAAGATAAAATCAGAGTCGATGTGTTTGACCCTGCAGCGCCGCTAATTGGGGAAGTAATGCAGGCAATGATCGATAATCTTAAAGGCTGTGAAGTCTTGCGTCGTAAATTATTCCAAATAGATTATCTTTCTAGTTTAAGCGGTGAGATTTTAGTGAGTCTGCTTTATCACAAACCACTCGACGAAGAATGGCTAGCAGCTATCAAGTCACTAAAAGAATCATTGAGTGAGCGCTTTAAAATTGATTTTATTGGGCGTGCTCGCAAACAAAAAGAAGTACTCGGTGATGATTTTGTTACTGAGCGTTTAACAGTTAATGGCCAGCAACTTATTTACCAACAAGTTGAAAACAGCTTTACGCAGCCAAATGCTAAAGTAAACATTAAGATGCTGGAGTGGGCACAAGACTTATGTAAACCACTAAAAAATGATTTACTAGAGCTCTATTGCGGTAACGGTAACTTTTCAATTGCCTTAGCTGGTTCGTTTAATCGTGTATTAGCAACCGAAATCTCTAAATCGTCAGTACACTCGGCGCAGTATAATATTGCTAAAAATAACGTAACTAACTTAGATATCATTCGTATGTCGAGCGAAGAGTTTACTCAAGCTATAAAAGGCGAACGAACCTTCTCACGTTTAGAAGGGATTGACTTAAGCAGCTATGATTGTCAAACCATTTTAGTTGATCCGCCGCGCGCAGGCATGGATACACTAACATGTGATTTGGTGGCTAACTACGAGAGTATTATTTATATCTCATGTAACCCTGATACGCTTGAGCGTGATTTAGAGCACCTAACTCGCACTCATGAAGTTAAACGGTTTGCGATTTTTGACCAATTTCCATATACCCACCACATTGAATCAGGGGTATTTTTACAACGTAAATTGTAAAGTATCTATGCCAGTGCTTTTACTAGCGCTGGCATTTGCTGCTCACTAAAGACTTTAATACCATTCTTTTCTAATAGCGAAGCCGTTAATCCCATTCCAACCACCTTAATACCACTGTGCGAGCCATCGTAAATTGTATTACGACCACAAGAAGGACTTGATTCCTTTAATAGCGCAAAACGAATATTGTACTGTTGGCAAAGGCGTAATGCTTGTTTTGCACCTAGCTGAAATTCCGGTGTCACATCATCACCAGTATTGGTAATCACTTTACCGTTGACGATTTCAGCAGGATCTCTAGGAGTGGATAAACCACCAGCAATCTCAGGACAAAAAGCGACTATACGTTCCTGCTGCTGCCATGCGATAAGCTGAGGATGGAGTAACTGTTGTCCGCTACCATCGTAGCGCACGGGAGCACCAAGTAAGCAACTTGAAACCAGTATTTTATGCATTTCTTACCACCTGCAACAAAAAAGCTCCGCGTACGGAGCTTTTTTACAATAAACACTAAACCGCTCTATTTAGCAGCTAAGTAATTAATCAATTTGCTAATATCTTCAGGCTCAGTAATACCTGATTCACGACCAAGGTTAAGCTTATATTTACCATTTACGATAAATGTTGGTACGCCACGCAGTGCCCCCTTATCTTTATAGTAATCTTGGTCACGCTTCATTTTTGAACTCATAGTGCGTACTGAAAAACTTTTATACAGTTTATCAAACTTATCACCGTCAACACCTTGCGCGACAAATACATCTTTAACATCAGCTAATTCATTAAACTTAGCACGTTTAACGTGAACATGATTAAACATAGCAGCAATAATGGCATCTTTTTGTGGTAGTACTTCAGCTGTTGCAAGTGCCTGTGAAATCATTTGTTGATTTTCAGGATCACGCACACCAACAAAATCGACGTGGCTCTTTTTAAACTCAATACTTGTATCAAGTTTAGGTTTAACCTCAACTAATAGAGCTTCGTAGTTATTACACGCTGGACAATAAAATGAGAAAAACTCTTTTACCTCTGGCTTTTTACTAGCGCGCTCAGATACTACATCATAATGCACACCTTCTTCATAAGTTGTTGGTGCTGCATTCGCGGCTAATGGTAATAAAAGTGCCAGCAATCCTGCTTTAACTAATTTGATCATCGGTAAAAACTCCAAAAATTATTGTTTTAATAGCTTATTGTTGTAATAAAAAGGCAACTAACTCATCAAGCTGCTCTTGGCTCTTGATGGTATTGATATTGATTTTATATTTATCATTAACGATAAACGTTGGTACACCGGTTAAGGCTCCCATTTGTGAAAACTTATTTTGCTTGTCTTGCATGGCTTTTTCCGCCGCAATCACAGGCATGCTGGCAATATCTTTATCAAAGGTATCGCTATCAATACCATTTACTGCAAGTAATGCTTTGACGTCTTTAATGTTATTGAGTGGAGCACGTTTTATATGAATGCTGTCAAACATTTGATCTGCAACTTGCTCACCTTTGTTATGCTGTTTAGCGATGATATATGCATAGCTCAAATTACTTTGCACTTCTGGCGCTAAACCACCTAAAAAGTTGACATGGTTTTTTACAAACTCAGTACCTGCAGGCAAGCTTTTTTCCATTGCTTTAGCTACAGCTTCAAACTTAAAACAGTGCGGGCAATAAAATGAAAAGAACTCTGTTACTTGTGAGGTTTTACTTTTTTCAATTTTTAGTACGTCATAGTGCTCACCAGCTTTAAAATCTGCAGCCATCGCAGCAAAAGGTAAACATAACAGTAGTAAACTCAATTTTAGTTTTTTAAGCATTGGACTCTCGTTTCAGATATTTTTAATAATTAGTTAGGCAGCAACTTCAGCGGCGGCTCTTGAAGTGCAGAATACTGCTCTTTCAGCGCTAAAATTTGTTGCTCCCAGTATTTGTCATCAGCAAACCATGAAAAGTTCCGCGGAAATGCCGGATCTTCCCAACGTTTAGCTAGCCACCCCATATAATGAATCATACGCATTGCCCGTAATGGTTCAATTAATTTGAGTTGAGTGTGATCAAAATCACAAAATTCTTCATAGGCAGTCACTAAGGTATCTAACTGTAACAGTTGATTGTTTCGATCGCCACTGAGCATCATCCATAAATCTTGAATCGCAGGCCCTTGACGACTATCGTCCAAATCAACAAACATCAACGCATCACCGGCCCACAGAATATTACCGGCATGGCAATCACCATGTAAACGTATAGTATCCACCTGCTGGTAAAGCGATTTCGTTTTAGCGATCACCATATCCAAAATAGTATAAAACGCGGTAGTTAAACTGCTAGGCACCAGATTACTGTTTTGTAACTGAATTTTAGCTGTATCTAGATACTCGTCACACCCTATGACCGGACGTTCGCTAAAAACATTGGCTTTAGCTGCTTGATGCATTCGACCAATCAAGCGTCCTAACACATCTAACTGATCAAGATTATCAACTTCAAAGATGCGCCCCCCGACACTTGGGAACAAAGTAAATAGATAACCATTATGCTCAAATAAGCTTTCGCCATTACGCTTTATCGGCGCAACTACAGGCACTTCAGCATCAGCCAATTCAAATGCAAAGCTATGCTCTTCGAGTATTTGTGCCTTACTCCAGCGCTCGGGGCGATAAAATTTCACCACATAACGTAGGCCATCTTCAGCTTTGAATTGATAGACACGGTTTTCGTAACTATTCAGTGCTAATAAGCCAGACTCTGCGTAAATACCAATACTTTCGACCGCATCTAAAATCGAATCCGGGGTGAGGTCAACAAAACTAAATTTACTCATAATTCTCATCAATTATAAAAAAAGCGGGAAAATCCCGCTTTTTATTTGTTATCAGTGTACTTAACTATCGCGCTTTAAAGAAGTTACTCGGCTGCGAAATTTGTGAACTTGGATTGTCCACTGGCGATAATACAAAATTAAACTCGGTCATAGGCGCTTTCAAATCATACGGATCCATCACCAATGATAATGGCACGTTATGCGATTCGCCCGCTTGCACGGTAAAAGTTTGCTTACCTATGTACTTAAAGTTCTCCAGTCCTACCACCTTAATATTAAAGGTTTGCTCGTATTGTGCTTTGTTGATCACTTTAAGTGTGTAGGTATTTTCGACAAGCCCATTAAAATCGACTCGATAGAGTTGATTTCGATCGCGAATAATATCTAAGTCCATTGGCTTACGCATCACAATATTCGTTACCAGCGCTGCGCTGAGCACCACTAATATAACAATATAACCAATAATCTTAGCGCGCAGAGGATTGGTTTTATTCTCTGGCGTTTCTAGGTTACGCTCAGTGGTATATGAGATAAGCCCGCGCGGATAATTCATCTTATCCATTACTCCGTCGCAGGCATCGATACAGGCGCCACAGTTAATGCATTCAGCTTGCAGACCATTGCGAATATCGATCCCTGTTGGGCATACTTGTACGCACAAATTACAGTCAATACAGTCACCTAAGCTAAGCTCTTCTCGATCTTGTTTACGACTACGTGGCCCACGATTTTCACCACGTTTTTCATCGTAGCTTACTGTGAAGGTATCTTTATCAAACATTGCAGATTGAAAGCGCGAATACGGGCAGATATGCAAGCACATAATTTCGCGCATCCATCCAGCATTACCATAAGTACATACAGTAAATACGATAATGCTAACCAGCGCATAGCCACCTACATCAAAAGTAACAAAATCCGGTAACAGCTGACGAATAGGTGTGAAATAACCAACAAAGGTAAGTGCGGTGTATAAAGAAAAAGCTATCCAACCTGTATGCTTGGCTGTCTTACGCCAAAATTTATCAAAGTCCATTGGTCGCTGATCAAGCTTCTTGCGTTGATTCGCTGTCCCTTCGAACTTTTCTTCAAACCAAATAAAAATAAACGTCCAGACTGTTTGCGGGCACGTATAGCCACACCATACCCGACCGTAAAAGGTGGTCACTAAGAATAACGCGAATGCAGCAAGCATCAGAATAAAAGCAAGAATAGTAAAATCTTGTGGCCATAGAGTTAGCCCAAAAATGTTATATTTTTGACCAATGAGGTCAAATAACACAGCTTGTTGGTCATTAAAGTTTATCCATGGCAGCGCCATGAACGCCAACATACCAAGAAAACCAATGCGCTGTCTTAATAGTTGATGTAACCCTTTAACCGCACGTACATAAATGCGATTGCGGGGATTAAATCTATCCTGTTGAGCATAGAGATCGGGCTTTTCGATCTTGACCTCACTAGGAATATTTTTTACTTTTATTTGCTTGTCCATCGAAGTTCCTCAACGCCGCTTGGAGAATGAAAGTCAAACAATCATATAACGCTATTTAGATAGCTAACAACTAAGCTTACATTTAAAAATAGTGCAAACTGAACTACTGTGCTGTAAAAGTTCAGAGATTTCTGAAAAATCTAATTGTTCTCTGTCATTATACCAACTCTCCTCAAAAAAGCTGATATTCATTGATAATAATTTATTCACCTAACTTGCTTGCTTTACAAAGGGGCATTTTATTACACTGGTGCCTAATTCGTACCCGTTCAGATCAAAGTTTACTCACATATGAAAAAATTCCTTGTACTAGTTGTAGTGATACTTGCGTTATTCACAATTGATCATCCAATGATAAAAGAACCTCGAGAAAAGTTATTAGGAGAAGGTGTAGGGCTATTAAGTAGTGCTAGCAACATTAACCGTGGACCCGCTGCGAGCATGGCAAAAAACCGCATCAAGTCAGAACTAACACTTTCAGAAAGCGAGTTAGAGTATTTAGAAGAAACCATGCAAACTGATGAACAGCTGCAGCTATTCCATACTCGTTACTGCCGCAGTAAAGATCTCAACTTATATTTTTATGAAGATCGTTTAAATACAGTGTGTGACATCGTCTCAACATCATTGGCTGAGCGCAGAGGTAAATAGTGGATTTTTCAGCTTTAACAAAAAAAAGCAGCGCATCGTTTAACCAACATAAAAACCTACTGAAGAAGCTGGCGAAAGGGCAAACGGTTAAATGTGAAGTATGCCAAGGCATATTAACGTTAGATTTAAAGACTCAGCAACCCGGTCAAGGGGTTGCTAAATGCCCTAAGGGCTGTACTGAAATTGTGTTGGATTTAGCATAATGCTAACTCCAACCATCTTCTTCATCTGCGTACAAACCACTTTGCACCGCGATAATTTCTATTAACTCAGCAAATCCTAATGCAAAATCTCCCATTAGTTCATACTGTTGCTGGCATAGTTGTATTTCACTAAGCTGATTTTGCTGGGCAATTGTTGTGATAAGCTGGGGCTCTAAAGCAAAAAAGCCTAAACTGGCGTAAGCGGTTTGCAATGCATCAGTTAAGTCTGTTGTAAGTGCATCAGCTTGCATTAGCTTATCAATATACACCTGTGCTCCCTGAACAAAACCCTGACACCATTGCTGGCATTCATGCAAATCTAGGTAGCTGTCGTCTTGATCACTCACCTGTAAACTTACAGGGAGCTTAAAACCTGTTTCATAAACTTGCTCACTGATCTGATGATACAAAGCCATAAATGCAAATAATGTTTGTTCTTCTAGCTGGCCGTGTGCATCTGGCACTATCTGCTCAAGCCACTCGTGTACGTCTAATGGCTCAGGAGAGCAAATAACCGCAAATAAGTAACCTTGGCTCTGCACAAATGTCATGGCGCCATTGCGGCTCGCTAAATACGTACTTAACTGCTGGCCATGTTGCTGTGTAAATTCAGGAATTTGCATAAAACAATTCAGCCTTGTTTAAAAATTTAATGGATAACGGCCATCACTATCTGCACGGCCTAAAAATTTGGCGGCATCGTGTACTTCTTTTGGTAGTGATGCTTCTGGCTTGATATATCCAGCCACTTTAAAGTCCATGTTTGCTTTTAAGGTTGCATCAGCCGCTAAGCCTAAGCGGTTTTCAGGATCAACTAACACGGCTATATCGCCCGACTTACAGCTTAACTTGCCACTTAATGGACCAACGCTAAACCAGCCAGACAATCCTTGCACATCGATGTTTGGACTGGCGATTTCACCTTTTAATGCATCACAATAAGGCGCTCCTGAGAGATATTCATCTAACTCAACAATTACTCTGCCTTTAGCATTAATAGGTAATGGCAACTGCAAACGCTGCATCGCACGTTCAACACTCAAACGCAATGTAGCATCATTTAATGCAACTACTTGATCAAGTAAACCATAACTAAAGTCACCGCGTCCTGACAGTTCACTGGTCTGTCGCGGATCACCAAACTTTACACTGCCTGTAAGCTGTCCGGTGAATAATGCCCAACCAGAAATATCCCAGTTTAAATTATTAATCTGTTCATCTTGATAGCGCAGCTGCATGATTCTACCCTGCCAAATGCTACCCGATGCTTTACCTATTTGCAGATCTTTAGGTAGATAAGGATTTGCTAAATTAAGCGCAACTGCAGCTGGCGTTTTTAATAGTGCAAAAAAGATAAAACCGAAGAAAAATATTACTATAAGAATCGCTATTTTTTTCATTCTTTACTTCTCTAATACCAGTCGGCTAACGCGCACGTAGCCTGGTTTATCATCGCGACTGAGATCTAAATTTTCAATCAATACGCCTTTAGTGTTTACCAGTTCATCAAGCCATTCTATGAGCTTATTAAACTGTACCGAGTCGATGGTTAATCTTAATGAATTATCGCTAGGCTGCATTTTGCTTATGGTTATATCGTAGCGAGCGCGGCTAGCATTAACTATTTGACTCAAGTTTTGGTCACTTGTAACAGCACGCGCACTACCCGCTTTGAGTTTAACAATACTGTTATCAACCCACGCTAATAATTCTTGCTGTTTAACTTGGTTTTTTTCAGCTTCAGTTATCGCGTTGTTTAGTGGTCTAAAAATACCCATAACTAATATAAAAATAACAAAAATAACCCCAGCGACCATCACTAACTGTTGCTCTTGCTCTTTTAAGCCACGCCAATGTTTTAAAAGTTGTTGTTTCATGCAGCACCTCGTAGTTTTATTTCACCGACTACAAAGTCGCCATCATTATTTAATGAGCCTTGGTCTACAGTTAATCCGCGTTGTTCAAGAATTGCTTTAACTTTGCCAAAGGTTTGAAAATCTTTTCCGCGAGCACGAACTCTAAGTTCATTGCGACGTTGATCATAACGCAATGTCTCAGGAGTAAACTCTTGCACTTGGCTAAATACCCCCACCAGCTCATTCGTTAAATCTAGGAATCCGGCACTGCTGCCACCCTCTAATTTAGCCAATTCACCCTGAATTTGGTTTTTAATCAAATGCGGACGAACTGTTTTCCCTGGAAAGGCCGTTTGATAGCGCTCAACCACTTGTGTTTTAGCGACTTCAAGCTCACTATTTAACTGATACAATTCAAGACTTTTTACTGCCACAGAGCCAACTAACGCGACACTCGCTGCAATGGCGGCACCTTGCCAATACGCCCACCATAATGCGCTTTTCTTTTTCAGTTGATATTGGCCTTGGCGAAGATTGAATTTTATCTCAGGTAATTGTTTAGCAAATAACGCCAGCGGCAAATCATAAGCATCGGTATGCGCCGTAAGATTAACCGTTTCTGGAAATTGCGAGGCAGGGCTGTAATGTGCAACATCAGGGTGACCTAAAGCAGTTAAATACTCAGCCAACCAGCTTTGCTCTACAGCACTTATCCGCCATGAGCCTTGCTTACATAGCCATTGGTTATTAAGCTCAATAACGCTTAACCCCTCATGTTCCGCAGTAGGAAGCAATAATGCATCGGGTAACAGTTTTAACACTGCAATTTCATGTTCAGCAAATACAGCTAACCAAGTTTCAAACCATTCTCGGTCAGTCATGGCAACTTTAATGGCGTGCTTGTCACCGACCATAGTAGGCTCAGCAATCGCGATAAATAAGTCATCTACGTCACATGCAATCTCTTCTTCGAGCATATATGGGAGCGCTTGCTCAAGCTTACGATTCCATTTGGTCGGCAGGATTACGGTTTTTAGTTGCACCTGATCACATGGCAGTAATACCACAACTTCACGATTCTGTGCTTTTTCAACTAACTCACTCAGTTGCTCAGCGTTCGGCAATCCGCCACTGGCAATTATTTCTTGTTCTAATGGTGAGTAAATCAGCCAATTAATACTTTCTTGTTGAGTTTGACCCGTGCGGATCAACAGTATTTCTGTCACTGTACGCCTCCAAATTTTCGCGCCAGTATAGTTACTTCGCCATCTTTGGCATGCAGTAATGTGGTCATCGAAAAACGCAGATCGACAAATTTAGCCTGCGCTTGTAGTTTAAAATATTCGCTATTTATGGTGAACAGTTTTTCAACAGACTTAACATTTTGAGCCCCTTGTTGATTCACTTGTTCAAAAAATTCTTCAATATTATTAAAGCCTTCTTCTGGCCGGACTGATAGCACACTTTGCGCACCTGACTCACTCAAACCATCAATCAATGCACTCAATAATAATGCCTGTTCAGGAGCGATTGTATTGACATTAATTGCTAACAATTCGCTACCTGGGATCACGCATACGTATGGCAAGATTTTTTCCATCACTAATGGATTAAACCCTTTAACCAAACGCAGCTCTGAGCTTGATGCAAAAAAACTATTCGCTGTCATATATGGTGATTTACGCGATAAATACTCATCTTCTTCAGCACCAGAACGATAAGTAATACTATCTTCATCGAGCCAGTCGTAAACACTGTCAGCCATGGCTTCTTCCGACTCTTCTGCTGGCAAGTCCTCAATATTTTCTAATAGCGCTAATAACGCGGTGTGCGCAGGATTGGTTTTATCAGTACTACCCGCTTGTGGCGCTTTAACACGTAATGCATTGAGATTTAAACAAGCCTGTAAGTCCGTGATCTTGCCTTGCAAGGTACCATTATCGACCGGATAAGGAATATCGCCTTGTTGCGCCCAAATTTGTTTTAAAGTGGTTTTTTCAGGGTCATCTTTTTTGCTTTGTAATAACGCTTTAATAGCCAGCTCTTCTGCTGCATAGGCATACCACTTGGCTTGCTGATGGCCTTGTATGTTGGTACTTTTTTGAACTTGAACAAGCAAGTTAGCACTCATCTCTACGGCTAAAATTGATGCCAAGGCAACAATAAATAAGACAATTATAAGCGCGGCGCCATGTTGGGATTTATGGTTCATTTAAACCTCCCATCTTTCCATTACCCGGTACTAAAAAAACGCGTCTTATTGGTTCTTCATCAATTTGTTGCAATGTGACCGCCACAGCTTTTGGCAATGACTTGCCCTGCCACTGCTCTTGCCATTCATTTTTTTCATCTAAAAATTCAAATTTAAGATCTTCGATATCTTTAAGAATAACTTGCACTCGCGGCTCAAGATTATCGAGTTGATCAACATAGACCCTATATATACGCTCAAGGTTGTCATCAATAACACGATAACCCACCGCTTGTAGCTCTGAGCGCGGTAATAAATTAATTGGGTTAACCCAGCCATCTCGCACAAAGGCAATACCATCATACTGGCTATTAATGGTGTAACGCCCAGCAAGTAGATATTGTTCTTGCACATCACCGGCTTCATTGCGCACGGCACGTTTAGTCATTTGGCTGAAATCTTGATCCATTAACCTAAAGGTCGTTTGCAAACCATTCAATTCTGCAATTTTTTCGTCTGATGCATCTTTCGCTTTCGTGGTCGAATCAAGAATTTGGTGAGTAGCTAACACGACGAATGCTAAAATCCCCAGCGCTACCATCACTTCTAATAGTGTAAAACCGCGCTGCTTCACTTATTTGCTACCTTTATTTAAATAGCTGATGAGCTCATAAACCGAGTGCTCTAACTTTTCATCGCTAAATACATTAATAGTCACTTTTACAAAACTTTTATCTGCTGTCGCTTCGGTATCTTGACGCCAATACCATTCTATACCAGCCATTGTTTCAGTGCCTTTTGCGCCATTTTTGCCTTGCCACTTATCGCCTAAGGTACGCTGTTCAATCATTACATTCTCAGCCACCCAAGAGGCATAGGTTTGCTCTTCAAGGCTTGATAAATGATTAATATGCTCGGCTGTAGCTTGCATGGCGGCAATCCCAGCCATGGCGCAAATACTCAGCGCCACCATAACCTCAAGTAAAGTAAAACCTTTAGACCTGCGATACATTATTCTGGCTCTCTGCGTAAGTTAACCGGTGCGGAAAATTCCCCTTCGATGAAATACACAGGTTCTTTTTCATCTTTTAATTCATAGATAAGTTGAAATGCGCTCACCTCACCAGAAGATAAAATTAGCACTTGCGGGATTTTCATTTTTTGCAATTCGAGTAAGCTATCATCATCACCGCCACTCATTAACTCGCGCCAATTGGATTGCTCGAGTAGATTATCTTGAGCCCATGCGAGATCTTCTAGATTAAGTGTCAACTTAAGACGTTCATCAACAGTCATCGGCGCAAACAGCTTTTCTCGGTCGAAGGTGATCCATTTTTCACCATCAAACACTAAAAACTCTAAGGTATCTTTATCAAGCTGAAAACCTAATTCAACCTGATTTAAGATTGCAAATTCAGAAGCCATATTAATGGTGGTATGCAGTCTCAGTGCTTGTTTATCCAATTCATCTTCAACACCGCCATCAAGACTATATACCACCATTTTAGTGGCGAAGGCGATCACCACCAGCACAACCAAAATCTCAATTAAACTAAAGCCACGCATCGGTGACTTTAGCTTTGCAAGGCGCAACTTAGCCCGACTTAACATCATGCTAAGCTCGGTGCTGGGTGTAAAAACGCCTTTATACTAAGATGCATTATTATTTTTCTTCATCCCAGTTACCAATGTCGTCATCAGTACCCACTTCGCCATCGGGTCCCATTGAAAACAAATCAAATTTACCAACTTCACCTGGGCTGATTAACTGGTACGGATTTCCCCATGGATCTTCTGGTAATTTAGAAATAAAGCCACCTTCAGGAAAACGCTTTGGTACTGGCTCTACGCTAGTTTTAGTCACTAACCCTTCAAGGCCTTGCTCAGTGGTTAAGTACGCTTTGTTCTTTAATTTATAAAGACTCATAGCATCTTCAAGCTGCTGAATATCAAGATGCGCTTTATCAAGTGCCGCTTCTTCTTGCTGGCCCATAATATTGGGTGCCACGATTGACATGATCATGCCAATGATAACCAGTACCACCATAACTTCGAGTAATGAGAAACCTGCTTGTTTATTCACGTACATACCTCTGTTGTTCTTAATAATTAACTATCGTAACACGGTAAAAATGCATTACGAAATCCCTAAAATAGTTAAAGTCCAATCGCTTTATTCATTGCCATAATAGGTTGTAATATGGCCATTACGATAAACAATACAATAACCGCCATGGACGCTATCATCGCAGGCTCTAAGAGTTTTAGCGAGACATTTACCATGGTTTCAAATTCACGGTCTTGATTGTTTGCAGCACGCTCTAGCATTTGCTCGAGCTCACCTGATTTCTCCCCACTGGCGATCATATGCAGCATCATCGGTGGGAATAATTTTGTTTGTTGTAAGGACGCTCTTAAACTTGCCCCTTCACTAACGCGGGTTGCGGCATCCGCCACTGCTTTTTTAATTTTCTCGTTGATCAATACGCCACCAGAAATACGCATTCCCTCGAGTAACGGCACTGAACTTGATGACAAGATACTCAGTGTACGAGCAAATCTGGCGGTATTAATACTACGAGCAACTTTGCCAATGCCCGGCATCATCAAAATTTTCGAATCATACCAAAAGCGGATCTTAGGCTGTTTTAGCGCATGTTTAACACCAATCACTGTCGCGGTAAATAACACCAAAGTAATGAACCAATAATTTTGCACATAGTTACTAGCAGCCATTACCCATTCCGTCGTCCAAGGTAAAACCTGCTTTGACTTTTCAAATGTCTTCAATATTTTAGGCACTACAGTACCTAGTAATATTGAAACGATACCAATGGCAAATATTACTAATATCACAGGATACACCATCGCTTGTGTGATTTGACTA
This sequence comes from Pseudoalteromonas sp. SR44-8, assembly GCF_014163635.1. Classification (NCBI taxonomy): domain Bacteria; kingdom Pseudomonadati; phylum Pseudomonadota; class Gammaproteobacteria; order Alteromonadales; family Pseudoalteromonadaceae; genus Pseudoalteromonas; species Pseudoalteromonas sp. SR44-8. The sequence goes on along the minus strand of NZ_JACJDS010000055.1, from coordinate 12,530 downwards.
CGCATGTGTTGACGTTGTTCCGTGTAATCGGCTAAACGGTTCAATACAGCATCTAAGTGACCTGATTTTTCACCCGCAGCTACCATAGCGCGGTATAAATTATCAAATACATGTGGAAACTCAGACATGCCATCAGCCAAGGTATAACCTTCAACAACTTTTGAACGCACCGACATTAACATACGCTTCATACGCGGCTTTTCACACTGCTCAGCCACCGCCATTACCGCCCCTTCAACCGGTAACGCCGATTGAATGAGTGTAGCGAGTTGGCGAGTGATCAAAGCGAGATCTGAGGTAGATATTTTCGCTTTAAAAAAGCTGCCAAATGGCGAGCTTTTTTCACCTTTAACTTGTTTATCCCCCTCTGCGGCGGGCACAACTTCGAGCGGCGTAAGACCTTGTTCACGTAATGATTGGCGAATTTGTTTCGCGGTATCCGCTTCTTGAATACCTTTTTTCTCTTTGCCGCGAGCATCGAGCGCGCGATATTCAAATGCTGCCATTGTTAACCTTCCTCACGCGTTACACGTAATACTTCTTCAAGGGTGGTTTTACCGGCTAATACGCGACTACAGCCATCTTGGCGAATACTTGGGGTATGTTTGCGAATGTACTTTTCAACACTTTGCTCACCTTTACCACTGTGAACAAGTTCGCGAACAGTTTCATCAACTACCAGTAATTCATGAATACCGGTACGACCACGGTAACCATTAAAGTTACACTCTTCACAGCCAACGGCTCGGTAAATAGTCGGCGGATTTACAAATGGTACGCCGAGCAATTCACACTCGCGCTCATCTGCAACATGACCTTCTTTACAGCTCTTACATAAAGTTCGCACTAGACGCTGCGATAACACCCCTAACAAAGAAGATGATAGCAAGAAGGGTTCAACCCCCATATCTTCCATACGAGAGATAGCACCTGCTGCGGTGTTGGTATGCAATGTCGACATCACTAAGTGACCCGTAAGTGAGGCTTGCACGCCAATTTGTGCGGTTTCAAGGTCACGTATTTCACCAACCATTACTACATCAGGATCTTGACGTAAGATTGCCCGTAAGCCTCGGGCAAAGGTCATATCAACTTTAGTATTTACCTGAGTTTGACCAATACCTGGGATTTCATACTCGATTGGATCTTCAACCGTTAAGATATTACGATCGCGAGAGTTAATTTGGCTCATGCCCGCATAAAGCGTGGTACTTTTACCAGAACCAGTTGGACCGGTCACCAAAATAATTCCGTGCGGTTTACTGATCAAATCAGAGAACAATTCACGATTGCGCAGCGTCATACCTAAATCTTCAAGATTTAAACGCGCGTTATTTTTATCAAGTAAACGCAGTACAACCCGCTCACCAAAACTTGATGGCATGGTTGATACCCGAACATCAACGGCACGTCCTGCGATACGCAAACTAATACGACCATCCTGCGGGATACGCTTTTCTGCAATATCGAGTTTCGCCATTACTTTAATACGCGAAACTAGCAATGAAGCGAGTTTACGATTCGGCTTTAACACTTCTTTAAGCACGCCATCAACCCGAAAGCGGATCACTAGCTCTTGCTCAAAGGTTTCGATGTGAATATCTGACGCGCCTTCTTTAATCGCTTCACTGAGCATCGCATTGATCAATTTAATGATTGGTGCATCATCATCTCCGGCAAGCAAATCTTCCGTTTGCGGCATATCTTCAGCCAGTGAAAATAAATCAACTTCGTTACCTATGTCTTCCATCATTTGCTGGGTTTCAGAACTATCGCGTTGATACGATGCCTCTAATAACAACTCAAACTTGTCATCAGCTAAATGTTCAAGCGTAAAGCCATGCCCAGCAATGCGGCGCACTTCTAACAATGCATCAATATTAAGCTCACCACGATAGAAAACCACCCGGTCATCATTATTTTTACTTAATAACATGCCTGCACGTCGTGCATATGAAAATGGTAGCCGCTTATTAGGCAGTTCAACTAAATCGTTACTGGTCATCAGCTCGCTATTATTTAGCGGCTGTGAGGGCTCTGCGGTGATCTCAGTGATTGCATCAGTCATTATTGCGCTCATCTGTATTTTGCTGTCTTAAGTATTCTTCATAAGTTGGCGGTAATACTAATGCATCATTCCACTCAGGTAGGATTGGTGCATCGGTTAGAGGCATTAAATCAATACCATCTTCTTTTTGTTTATACTGCTCACCACGGATAAAGTTATATTTGCTGTGGCTTAATTTATTCATTTTAATACCATCACGAATAATGGTTGGGCGAATAAACACGATTAAATTACGTTTACGCTTGCTGGTGCTGGTTGAGCGGAATAAGTGACCAAGGATAGGAATATCACCTAATATTGGTACCTTTGAGACACTTTCTTGCACGTCTTCATCAATTAGACCACCAAGCACAACCATGCCGCCATCATCAGCCATAACCGTGGTTTTAATGGCACGTTTATTAATAGATATATCCACCGAAGTAGTACCACTCACGCCAGATACTTCTTGCTCAATGGTTAACTGTACAGCTGAACCATCATTTATTTGTGGCGTTACTTTAAGTTTTACACCCACCTCTTGACGCTCTACTGTTTGGAATGGATTAGAATTATTAGAACCCGTTTGCGAGCCAGTAATGATCGGCACTTCTTGACCGACAATCATCGATGCCTCTTCGTTATCCATGGTGGTAACCGAAGGCGTAGCAAGAATATTTGAGTTAGTATCAGTAGAGACTGCTTGAATGATCGCGCCCCAATCGTTTTTAACAATCCCCATAGCCAATCCATTGATGCCCCCTAACAACGCACCTAACGGGCCAAGATCACCTTTAATTGTTTCTTCATATTCAGTCGCATTACCAGAGTCCGTACCTACAACATTTTTCGTCACTGTCTTATCACGGGCTTGTTCAGCAGCTACAGCTAAAGAACCAACAGGAACGGTTGTGCCGTTATTAAACTGCATCATACCGCCTTGCTCTGAAATCCATTGCAGACCAAAGTTAATACCATCAGCTTCCATTACTTCAACAATGATTGCTTCTACGAGTACTTGAGCACGACGAATATCAAGCCGTTCAATCACTGACTCCAATGAACGCATGGTGTCAGGTTGAGCAGTAATGACCAATGAGTTTGAATCTGGGTGAGCTTCAATACTGGTTTCGTTTTGGTTGCGGCTACGGGTTTTAGTTGCCCCACCTTGACCTTCTTCACCAAGCGTTTTGCTAACCCCTTGCAACACTTTCACTAAATCTTCAGCGCTAGCGTAATTAAGGTAAATTACTTTAGTGTTGCCTTGGCTTTGTAACTCACCGTCGAGGCGTTTAATTAATTCAATAGCACGCGTTCTTGCTTGGCCTTCGCCACTGACAATAACGCTATTAGTACGGCCATCTGCAACGACTTTAGGAATCAAAAATTCTGGGATACTGCCTTTACCGCTATCTTTGTAAATATTATCAACCACAGATACCACATCATCAGCAGTGGCAAAGTTTAGCTTTACAATATCAACCCGCTTATCACCGGCTTGGTCAACTGAGCGAATAATTTCAACAAGTCGGTTTACTGAGGCAGCATGACCGGTCAACATCATGACGTTTGCAGCGTTGAAGTTGGCAACATGACCGCCATCTTTTTGGTCGCTAAACTGACGCACTAATGGACCTAGTTCTTGTACGCTAACATTTTTTACACGTACGACACGAGTGATCATCATATCACCGCGCGCTTGGTCGTCTTCAGTAACTAACGGTACGTTTGATTTTTTAGCATCAGAGCTTTTTTCAATTTTTAATATACCGTTATCCATTTCAACAGCTGAATAACCGTAAACTTCTAGTACATTTAAGAAGAATTGATAATAAAGTGCTTCATCCATCAATTCATAGCTGCGTACGTTTACTTTACCACGTACGTTCGGGTCGATAATGACGGTCTTATTTAGATTTTTACCAACGATATTAATAAACTCGTTGATATCGGTCCCTTTAAAGTTTGCAGCATACTCAACGGCAGACACCGATAGAGATAAGCTAGCCACAAAAAAAAGTGTTGCGTACTTAGCTAACCCTTTTCTGATTTTTTTGAGGTGTAGCGCGTGAACCATTATATTAAAACTCCAAAGCTAAGTTATTGCAGGCTAAATTGCACATCAATCTGCTCGCCATCACGGTCAATTGTAATGTTCGCATCGGTACTATTACGCAGCTCATTAATGGCTGACATGGCCTGTTTTAAATCTGTTAATTGATAGCCGTTAATCGATACAGCCAAATCGTTATTTTGTAACCCCATCTGCGTAAATAATGCAGGGTCTTTACCTGGGCTTAAACGATAGCCAATAAGCTCACCATCCTTCATAGCCTGAGATACTCGAATATAGTCAAATAGTTTACCGGGGTCTTTTAACAGTTCTTCCCGGGTATCTATAAGTGCTTCTTTTACTTCTTGATTTGCTGTTACATCAATCTGACGGTCACTTTCCATTTGCGGACCGTCATCGAGTTCAGGTTCATCACTATCACGTTCGGCAAGTACTGGCATTGACACTGTTTTGGTAAAATCTACGCCATCAAGCATTAACGTTTCAAAACGGCCACTAACATCTAAAATTACTCGATCAGGTAATACTTGCGCAAGTTTAGCGCGAGTGCCTTGCACAACGTCATCCACCAAATAGGTTGATTGTTGACCTTGAGACTCAATAATTGCCAAGCCTGTTTGATCATTGCCACTGACTGCAACAATACCAGTTAAATTAATGCTTAATCGAGTTTCTGGCGCATTGTTAATGACTTGAGCTTGTTGGCTTGCTTGTTTTTTAGGCACTGCGTCGGCTTTACCAAACAAGTTTTGTGCTAAAATTAATTGCGTATTAACCCGTTCAGGCTTACCTGTAACGCTATTAATATAGCTTGGAGAAAGGCTAGAATTAACCGGGGTAGGCCATATTAACCAAAATAGTTTTGCAGCCAAAAAGGCAATATAAACAACGGCTAAAAGCGTTATTGCCCAACCCAATTTAGCGTGGGGTAATTTACTTACTAGATGTTTTAGCTGTTGTAATCGCTGTTCCATAAATGACGTTTCTTATTTTAATTTGCTGCTTCATCGCTGGCCTATAGTACCTTTTCATTTTTCATTCAACAAGCGCACTAATATTAAACTTTGTAAACAAGGTAAATTAACACTTACGCTGAATGTAAAAAGCTTCGACTATTTCTTTGTCAGTAAGTTTCATGCTAAGTTTTGCCTTACAGAGTCACGCTTTTAATCGAGTATAATCGTGTCAAAAAGTAACACCCGTAATACCACATCAAAAGATGAAACTATTAGTATCCGTTTAGACAAGTGGTTGTGGGCTGCACGCTTTTATAAAACCCGCGCCATCGCACGGGACATGGTGCAAGGTGGCAAAGTACATTATAATGGCCAGCGCACTAAGCCTAGTAAGGTAGTCGAACTAGATGCCGTGATCAAACTTGCTCAAGGAGTTGACGAAAAAGTTATCACTGTACTTAAATTGCTTGATAAACGTTTAAGTGCCCCCATTGCTCAAACTTTGTATCAGGAGTCTGATGCAAGTATCGAAAAACGCGAAGCTAATAGCATCGCGCGCAAGAATAATAGCTTTTTTGCTCCTCATCCGGACCGTAAACCAGATAAAAAGCAAAGACGCGAACTTTTAAAAATGAAATCAAGTTAGGTAAAGCCACTCATGCAACAAGATCTACTTCATCGTTATACATTTGATCAACTAGACGTCCGCGGCGAACTCGTACAAATAGAGCAAGCTTATAATGAAATGATTGCCGATCATAATTACCCCGTGCAAGTGCAAGCTTTATTGGGTGAGTTACTGGTCGCAACCTGCCTACTTACAGCTACATTAAAGTTTGAAGGTGATATAGCAGTACAACTGCAAGGTGATGGCCCGGTAAAATATGCGGTTATCAACGGTGATCATCAACAAAATATGCGCGGTATTGCCCGCCTGCAAGGTGAAGTAACAGGCTCAACCATCCAGGAACTAATCGGTAACGGTGTGATGGTACTGACAATCACACCAACTAAAGGTGAGCGTTATCAAGGTATAGTTCCGCTTGAGCATGACACGTTAGCAGCATGTCTTGAAGCCTACTTTGCACAATCAGAGCAACTACAAACACGTCTTTGGTTTGCAACTGACACAACACAAGGTCACGCGAAAGCTGCTGGTTTACTACTACAGGTGTTACCTGTAAATAAAGAAAAGTCGATTACTGACTTTACTCACCTTGAAGCACTCAGCAATACGATTAAAGCTGAAGAGTTGTTAGAGCTTGATGCTGCTACTGTCCTTACTCGACTTTATCATGAAGACAATCCGCGTGTTTACGAGCCGCAAGCAATCCAGTTTAAATGTGGTTGTAGTAGAGAAAAAACCATCACTGCGCTCGTTAATATAGGTCAACAAGCTTTATTAGATGACGTTATTGAAAATGGTGAGGTAAAAATTAGCTGCCATTATTGCTTAAAAGATTACATTTTTAATGAACAAGATGTGAAGAGTATTTTCAACTAACAACATCGTTCAAAAAACCAACAGAATTCAAGCCGCATTTTTTGCGGCTTTTTTGTGCGTAGAGATGATACCGGTGTCATGAATTTAATGATTTCTATGACACCGGTATCATTGAAATTATTCATGTTTTTTGCCAAATATATGTGTTTTTAGGCCTTTCATAGGCTCGAATATCCCTAATCCATCTGTTACTATAATTACAGCTTAAAGGGAAATAAGAACCCCAGAGCTATCCCGTTCAATCTCACACAATTTAGGTATAAACATGACTTCAAGCGCTACTCGTTTTGTCGATCTAACTGCAGCTGAACTTGTCGAACACGCGATCCGTCGCGGTGAAGGGACTTTAGCCGCCAATGGAGCTTTTGTTGCTAACACTGGTCGTCGTACTGGTCGTTCACCACAAGATCGTTTTATTGTTCAAGAACCAAGTACTGAAAATGAAATCCAGTGGGGTAATGTAAATCGCCCTTTCGATGCAGATAAATTTGACGCTTTATGGGCACGTGTTGAAGCACATGTGCAGAGCAACGACCACTTCATCTCTCACCTTGAAGTAGGCGCTGATCCAGAGCACTATTTACCTGTTGTTGTTACAACGGAAACTGCATGGCATCATATCTTTGCCAAAAATATGTTTATCGAACCTAAATCTTATAATGCATCTGATTTACCCCAATGGCAGGTAATGAATGTACCTTCATTTGTTTGTGACCCAGAACGTGATGGCACTAACAGTGATGGCACAGTAATTATCAACTTTGCACAACGTAAAGTATTGCTTGCAGGTATGCGTTATGCCGGTGAAATGAAAAAATCAATGTTCTCAGTGCAAAACTTTCTACTACCAGCGAAAGGCGTGCTACCAATGCACTGCTCAGCCAACGTAGGTGAAGCTGGCGATACAGCATTATTCTTTGGTCTATCTGGTACCGGTAAAACAACTTTATCAGCAGATCCAACTCGCTTTTTAATTGGTGATGACGAGCACGGCTGGGCACCTGGTAGTGTATTCAACATCGAAGGTGGTTGTTATGCTAAGTGTATCGACCTTTCACAAAAGAATGAGCCTGTTATCTGGGATGCAATCCGCTTTGGAACTATCCTAGAGAACGTTGTCCTTGATGAAAAAGGTATTCCTGATTTTCATGATACTAGCCTAACGCAAAATAGCCGCGCAGCTTATCCGCTTGAACACGTTGAAAAACGTAAAGTAGAGAACCGCGCAGGCGAGCCAAAAGCAGTGGTATTCTTAACCTGTGATGTAAGCGGCGTATTACCACCAGTATCAATCCTTAGCGAAGAAGCTGCAGCGTTTCATTTCCTAAGCGGTTACACTGCAAAAGTTGGCTCAACTGAAATTGGTTCTACCAGCGATATCGAATCAACATTCTCAACCTGTTTTGGTGCACCATTCTTCCCACGTCCAGCGGGTGTATACGCGGAGCTTCTAATGAAGCGTGTACGTGAATTTGGCGCTAAGGTATACCTAGTTAACACTGGTTGGACTGGCGGTCCTTACGGCACTGGTAAGCGTTTTGATATTCCAACTACCCGCGCTGTTGTTGATGCAATCGTATCAGGTAAACTGGCTGGCGTTGAAACTCAACATATTGATGTTTTAAACCTAGACGTACCAGTTGCAGTACCAGGCGTTAACAGCGAGCTACTTAACCCAATCAATACTTGGGAAGATAAAGCTAAATACGCTGAATATGCGGCCAAACTTGCAGCAGACTTCACTGAAAACTTCGCTAAATACGATGTATCAGATGAAATCAAAAATGCAGGACCTAAAGCTTAATAAGCTACTTTAGCCTCATAATTAAAACGCCAACCTCGAGTTGGCGTTTTTGATTTTAACCAGAAAATTAAATCCATCACTCTTACTACTAAACCTGAGTTCGGGGTAATAACCCTATCTCCTGTCGCTATTTTCATATAACAATTATTATGGAATAACTACCCCCTTACATTTAAAAGAACGACTAATCCTTAGCTACTGTTAAAAAGTAACCTTAAAAAACAAAATAAATGTTACTTTATTTCTTTTAATATGTTAAAAAAGTATTGCATTAATTTAAAGTAGTAACTAAAACTTGGCATATTAAGTAGCAATGCCGATCGAAAGGAGTAACTTTGCCCTCGTTAAAATACAAGGTTACAACTGGTTATAAAAATAAGTAAAAGAGATTAAACCATGTCAAAATTAGTCATCGATAGCAATAAATACAACACTGGACGAACGAAAACTCGGCTTAGCCTTGCGATTTCATATGCATTACTAGGTCTTTGTCCACTGTTACTTACAGCTCAAACTTCGCAACAAAATGACAGCGATGTCAAACCTATTAATAAAGATGAATCAATTGAGGTTATAGAGGTCACGGGCATCCGTGGCAGTATCTATAGCGCACAAAACTTAAAGCGCTATGCTGATACCGTAAAGGATGTTATCACGGCATCAGATATTGGTGCACTGCCTGACAAATCAGTGACTGAGGCTCTCCAACGTGTTCCTGGGGTCACAATTGAACGCTTTGCATCTTCTAGTGATCCGAAGCATTATGCAGATGAGGGGACTGGTGTTCTTATTCGAGGCTTGGACCGGGTCCGCTCTGAAGTAAATGGCCGTGATGCATTTAGCGCAAATCCATCGGGTGGCCTAAGCTATGAGGACTTCCCCGCGGAGCTACTAGGAGCTGTAGAAGTAGTTAAGAACCAAACCGCGGATCTTATATCAGGAGGTATTGCTGGTACAGTCAACCTAATTACTCGCAAACCATTTGATTCCACAGACCGTATTATCTCTTTTAACGCAAAAGCTAATTACAGTGACTTTCGAGATGAGACAACTCCTTCTTTCTCCGCTCTGTTCTCTGATAACTGGGAAACTGATGCAGGTAAATTTGGCTTTCTTATTGCCGGATCACAATCTGAATATAAAACACGAGGTGATGGTATTGGTTTAGGTAATTTCCACTCCCGTGGCGATTCATTTATTCCCACTACTGATCAATGGGGTGGCATCATAGGTGTTGATCCAAGCTCGCCGGTTGATGGCCCTGCTTTACCCGGTCAACCAGCAGCGAGTGTTTGGCATGTTCCGGTTGCTATTCATATGAGTACAGCTACTAATGATCGTAAACGCACTGGCTTTACATCATCATTGCAATGGGCTAACAACGACGAAACTATAGTGGCCACCTTGGAACATATTAATTCAAGAGCCTCATTGGAGTGGAACGAACGCCAAATTGGACAAGCAGCTCAAGGCTTTAAAGGGTTTATGGGCTCATCTCAGAATTGGATGGATGATGCTGAAAATGGTTACCCATTAACCACTGAGAATGGATTCGTCACATCAGGTATTGCTTTAGGTGTAAGTCCTGAAACTCCTTTTTTCTATCGAAGTCGCTGGAACTATAACGAAAATACCGTTAAAGATACTTCATTCAAACTAACACTAAAACCAATTGATCGCCTGACGGTTGATTTCGATTACCAACACATAGACTCTGAAAAATCACTACAAAATTACAGTATGTCAGGTCAAACACGAGGTAATCATGTCCATGTAGTTTCGCCTTACTTCCTAGATATGCGCGGCTCTAGACCTTCTGTTGAATTTCTCAGTGACAATATTTTAACCGCAGGTTGGTCTCCTAATGAAGATTGGAATGGTCCTGTACCAAATCTATTTCTTGGTAGTGGCATGGAACAAATAGAGCATAATACAGCCAAAGCCAATAGTTTTAAATTAGATGTTAATTACGAACTCGATGGTACATTTACTAACATTAAATCTGGTATTTATCACTCAGACAAAGACTTGACTGTTCGCGACACCGCTTATGAAGGTTGGTCTGCAATCGGTACACCATGGGTACAAGATGACCGTAATGCAGCTTCTGCAGTTAATCGACCTGAATTATTTGAGCGTGTTGATTTCTCTGATTATTACAACGGTCAAGTACTGCAAGGTAATGTAAATAACTTCCTTTTTCCACGCATGGAATTAGTCAAAAATTATGCTGATTCGCTCCGCCAGGGCTGTAAAGACGGTTGGCATAATGCAACAAACAGCGCAGCAAACAACGGTATTTGTACGGGTACTTACGTCCCTTATACAGATAAGCCAAACCGTGTTGAAGGCCCTTATGCAGCTCATAATATCAGTGCAACAAACGAAAAACGCACCGAGTTTTATGTACGTGGCGACTTTGATTTTGTCGCGCAAGATATTCCAATAGTCGGTAATGTAGGTTTACGCTATGTAAACTACAAATTAGCCTCCACTGGCGCATTAGTGCAACCGCCGGTAAGTAAGCGCGGTGAACCTGGAACATCCTTAAATACAGTAATGCAGCAGCCAGAATACAAGCGCTATTATGATCTTGCTGGGGGTGAATCAACACTGAGCACAGTGGATGGTACTGATTACAGCACAATATTACCAAGCCTAAACCTAAGCATGGGTATTAGCGAAGACGTAGTGGTAAGATTTGGCATCTCAAAAGCCTTATTTTACCCAAGCCTAGTTGATGCACGGAACATCAGTATTATCAATCTAGACTATAATCGTCGCCTCCAAACACCTGGCGCAGACTATGATGAAACGAGTAACCCTGTTATAGGAATCGATGATATAGAACTGACCGCATTATCGGGTAATCCTTACCTGAAACCGGAAACAGCAATAAATACCGATCTAACAACCGAATGGTATTTCGCGCCAGCAGGCTACGTTACTTTGGGGCTATTCCATAAAAAACTAGATAACATTATTCGCAATAGAACATTTGACCTTGACGTGACATACGGAACTGAAGAATACAACTTATCTGCATATGGTCCTGCCAATACTGGCTCTGGTACACTGCGCGGTGCTGAATTTTCATACTCTCAATTCTACGATATGCTGCCAGGCGCTTGGGGTGGTTTAGGTTTACAATTAAACTATACCTTCATAGACCAGAGTGGTTTAGAAGATCCTAACGAAATCTCAAATGGAACATTAGGATTCGATGAAAATGGTAACCCTATCGCTGATAACCGTAACACTTTCCGTGTGTTCAGTGGGCTACCTCTGCAAGGGTATTCAGACCAAAACTTAAATATTATCGGTATGTATGAATACGAAAAGGTTTCTTTTCGTCTAGCCTATACGTGGCGCTCTGAATATTTATTAACCCTACGCGAATCTGAAGAATATGTACCAGCTTATGCTGAGGCTTCAGGTATGATGGATGCCAGCTTATACTACACCATTAATGATCATTGGAAAGTAGGTGTTGAAGCGAGTAATTTACTCGAGACTGAAACCAAAACTAAATATCAAATGGATCAAGCGGGCACTAAAACTCAGGCGTTGAACTTCACGACAGATCGACGCTTTGCACTTAGCGTTCGAGCAACTTTCTAGAAGCTAAATACTAAAACGCGTAGCAGCAAGACTACGCGTTTTTATTCCAAAGCTTTCGCTAATTTATCTATCACTTATAGAGGTTACAGGTTTGCCTGTTACTTATAAAAAACACTAGTTTGCCTTCTATTTATAAAGAGTGCGAGTTGACTAGTTTCTCATGATTAAAAATAGCAGTGCACGCATCTCAAAAGGTTAACGCTGTCTTCCTCACCAACTCACTCATTCACTTTACTGCTGATGTAAAAAGCCCGACTATTACTAGTCGGGCTTTCTAAATTTGAAGCCATGGTGTGCTGCGCTTTAGGATGTCGTAGTGCCCACGGCGGTAAAAAGTCACATAGCAATCTTATTCTTTTCCTTTAACCTATTACCTTTCACCTCGAACCTTCTTTTTAATTTATTCCAGACAACAAAAAACCCGTCACATCGCTGTAACGGGTTTCTCTTATTTGGAGCCTGGCAATGTCCTACTTTCACATAGCAAATGCTACACTATCATCGGCGCTGTTTCGTTTCACTAC
>NZ_JACJDS010000054.1:0-26962 GCF_014163635.1 Pseudoalteromonas sp. SR44-8 | reverse complement strand
AGGTGGGTGTCTTTATTTATTTAAGTGGGTGTCTTTATTTATTTAAGTGGGTGTCTTTATTTTTTTTATTAGTTACTCTGGCTGTGCTGAGGCTAGATGTTCGTAACGGGCTAATATTTCATCATATTCACCTGAGCGCTTTATTTGCTCTAGCCCTTTGTTGAAGGAGGTTATTATATATTCAGCATCGGGATGCTCTTTACTGATCCCTATATGAAGAGGGTGCTTAATTAAAGCTGGTTGCCAAATTGTTAGCTCTGTTGAGTAACCATTATTTTTCATTTCGAACCATGCTGCGTATTTATCAACCAGAGCAATATCAGCGCGATGCTTTTTTACATGCTCAAGACAACTATGGACATTAAGTAAAGGAACGATTGTAAGCCTATCAATAGACTGTAAATACTCATGATATCCGTAACCTCTAATTGTACTGATTGTTAAGCTTTCTAGGCTGTGAGGGCCTTGATAATCAAGCTGCGACTTAGTATTACTAATTATGCTAAGTTCATTAGTAAAGTAGGGCTGGCTAAATAAAATTGTTTTAGCACGATTTTCTGTCCACCATAATGCAGGGATCAAATCAATTTCATTATTTTCTAACATTCGCATTGCACGACTAAATGGCGCTATTTTAATATCGAATGCAATATTCTGGCTAAAAAATGCAGCACGTACAAGCTCAGTAGTCATACCCGTTCCATCAGCAAATATGTAGGGAGGCCATTCATTATGAGATCCTACTAAAGGCTGTGTTATTGAATTAGAAAGCGCAGCAGTACTTTGTATGCATAACAGCAAAATAATAAAAAATTTAGTCATAGCAACACGATACCTTTTATCATGCCTACCTAAAGATACACAATAATACATTTGCTCTAGGCAAATCTGCGTAACTTAACTATTTAACCTAAGGCTTAATGGCAACTTGAACTTTGTAACTAAACCAGAGCTTCAACTGTTTAAGCTTAGACTACATTTGACTATATTATTTTCAATCTATAAAAAAGTATTGCCTAAAATAAATAACAAAAATCCTTATTGCATATTTGAGTGGATTGTCTTCAAATTTAAATAATTTACCTGTAAGTTATAAAAAACCACATAAAGGAATGATGCTATGACCGCGAAAACGCTGATTTTCAACTTTGATGGCACAGGTAGTGAGCCACGTGATGCTGAGCAGTTCAGCTCTGCGCATTTTAAGGAAGATGCAAGCATTTCGAATATTCTCAAACTTCATTTATTAATGGGTGGCCAGTTAAATAACGAGCCCGTTACTCCTTTTACTAATCAACTTAGCTTCTATTACCAAGGTATTGGAACTCAAGGAAGTCGTTTAAAGCGATTCCTCAATCAATCTTTCGCACCACGCGATGACGATGTTGCCAGTATTTTAAATCATGCTATAAATGATTTTAAGCGCTACTACAAAACTGGCGATACATTGTTACTCACCGGCTTTAGTCGCGGCGCTGCGTTAGCACGACGTTTTGCAAAATGCTTAGAGCCGCTCATAGATAATAACGTTTATTTATGCGTATTTGATACTGTGGCATCCATTGGTTTATCCAAAGTCACCAAGGCCACCCGAGGCGCTGAGCATGTTATTTTTGAAAACCATACTTTAGCGACCAACATAAATCAGGCTCTGCATTGTGTGGCACTGGATGAAAAGCGTCGAGCTTTTGAACCTACCCTTATAAATCATCAAAACAATGTACATGAAATATGGTTTGCAGGCGCGCATTCCGATATCGGTGGTGGCTATTATCGAGATGGGCTGGCGGATATTTGCTTACGCTTTGCAATGGAGTGGTTACTTGAACTGCCTGTGGCTTTATCCTTTTTAACTAGTCAAGCAATCGAGTATTCATCGTTATTTCCTGCGGATCAAAACAGTTTTATCGCCCAAGATGATATGACCATCACCCCAGATCCTCTCGCGTTAAGCCATCAACAGAATTATTTTTGGTTTAATCCTTTATTTAAACTGATTGATCGTGAATGTACCGTGCTGGTTGATGACGAACAAAGTAAGCTGTTACCCATTATCCACCACAGTGTTGCTACACGTATCAATCAATTAACCAGTTATCGTCCCGAGTCTTTAAAAAACCTTAGTTATCTACTGCTGTATGCAGATCAAACTACGCTCAGTTTTAACGGCTTGTCTGCCCATATTGCTTTAAAAAATCAAAACATGTCAGTGTTACAAATTGGCCAAAGCCAAGATGTGTTGGTTTATGCCGCAGAGCAATACAATGCAACAGGACTAATGCTTGAACAAGGGGCTACTTATCGCTTTAGCCCTTACCCAGAACAACTTTGGTATGACGATGGCGTAAAATGTGGGCCACAAGGTTGGCACCGAGATAACCTACAGTTGGGTGTAAAAGAGATCCCCATGGCATTGCTCGAACCCTTTCGTCGTTTACCACATGCAAACTGGTTTGCCTTAATTGGTGCTATTGCCCATAGCGATAATGATGCTTTTGAGATTGCCGATGGGGGTGAATTTAAAATGACTCACTCAGGAGAATTTACGCCTTTTGCAAATGATTTGGTGCGTTTTTATGGCGCTAATGCTGGGCGTATAAAAATAAACGTGACCCGCCTTGGTTAATTGCATTATTAATAGGCCGTGCTAACGGCCTATTGATAACATTAAACTATCACTATTTTGCACTTAAAGCGGCTTCAGCTTCAGCCAACATAGCAAACTCTTCATCGGCACTGTGTGCGACTAAGTGCTTACTACTGTATGCAAAGTAATAAATCGCTCCGATCACAAATAGCACCACAGTAAACAAGAATGCACGAGGATCAAACGCGTATACCCCAGTTAAAGCCACCAAAGATAAGACCAGCGCAATTGCTGAGGTTATCATGCCACCTGGCGTTTTATAAGGTCGTGCGAGTTCAGGCTGTTTAATACGCAGTAAAATATGGCTCAATGCCATCAATGCATACGAAACCGTAGCGCCTACCACGGCCATCGCCAGCATTAAATCACCTTCACCACTTAATGATGCTAAGAAGCCAAAAATACCCGGCACAATTAAGGCACGTGCCGGCACTTTTCGTGAAGTTGTAACCGACAAACTTTTCGGAAAGTAGCCCGCTCTAGAGAGCGCAAACACTAACCGACTATACCCATAGATAATCGAGAAAAACGATGCCACTAAACCCGCTAAACCTAATATATTAACGATTGTTGCTAAGCTTGCATTCCCTGTTACGTTTAGCGCATCAACTAACGGCACGGCACTAGCGCCCATTGCGCTGGCACCACCGGCACCAGGGATCAATACTACGACTAACAGAGCAGTAAACAATAAAAACAACATTGCACCTATAATTCCTTTTGGCACGTCTTTAGCTGGATCTTTGGCTTCTTCTGCCGCTAATGGTACGCCTTCAACGGCTAAAAATAACCACATTGCAAACGGCAATGCAGCCCACACGCCATACCAACCAAAGGGCAAAAACTCGGAGGCTCCTGCAGCATCGGTGATGGCAATATCAAACAATCGCGACACATCAAAATGTGTAAATAATGCGATCGCAGTGGCTATAATGGCAAAAACCGCTAAGCCACTTATCACCATCATCACTTTTAATGCTTCACCCACTCCCGCTAAATGAATACTGATAAACACAATATAGAACAGCGCATACACCCATGGACCATTAAAACCCAGTAGCGCTTCGACCGCCGAGCCAATAAAAATAACAATCGCAGCGGGTGCTAATGCATACTCGATTAACACGGCCAAGCCGGTCAAATAACCACCAGCAGGGCCCATTGCCTGACGCGCAAAACTATAGCCACCACCCGATGCCGGAATGGCCGCCGACATTTCTGCTAATGACAAAACCAAAGTTAAATACATCACCGCCATTAATACTGTGGCGACAGCAAAGCCGCCCCAACCAGCTTCTGCAATACCAAAGTTCCAACCCGCAAAATCCCCAGAAATAACATACGACACTCCTAATCCCGCCAATAAAATCCATCCCGCGGAGCCTCGTTTTAACTGTCTTTTTGCAAGGTACTCTTTATTATCTGACATTATCTTCTCCTGCTATTTATTGTTGTAATTACATTATGTTTTCGTTGTTGATTATTCTGATAGTAAAAAGTTTGTTGTTTGCGTTTGATGCTCTATCACATCGTCTTGACTGCGATCTTTTAACCCCACCCCTGACAGGTTTAAACGTTTCGCTTCTTGTAAAAGATATAAAGTCCGTTGTGCTGCATCCTGATATGACAGCCCCGCAGGACGAATATTAGAGATACAATTACGACAAGCATCATTCAGCCCTGTTTTTGGCTGCCAAGTTAAATACAGCCCTAAACTATCTGGAGAACTTAGCCCTGGCCGTTCACCAATTAATACCAGCACCACCTTGGCATTAAGGAGCTCACCTATGTCGTCGCCTATCGCCACTCTACCTTGCTCAACTAAGCTGATCGGTGCCAAACGCCATGGCTCTGGTTGTTCACGCAGTATCGTCAGTAACTGAACAAGAAAAGGATGGGCATTTTTTTGTACTGCTAAAGACGATAAACCATCAACAATAACGATTGCGATATCATGGTGTAACTCAGTGGCTGTAGCCGATTTACTCATATAATTGCTTAGCTGATCGCGCGATGCTTGATCCAGTTTTCGACCCAGATCAGGGCGTTGTAAATAATGATTGCGATCCACGGCTTGGCTATGTAAATGCAGTGGTGACGCGCAAAAATCCTCTAGCTGTTCACTTAACGCAGCTAAATCCAATGGAAAATTAACCGCATCTCGTGCTTGCGCATGGGAGAGTTGAAACGCCAACATTTCAGCCGTAGGAAGACTGATCCCAGCGCGCCCTAAACCAATGCGTGCATCGGTAAAGCTGCGTAGTTGCCGCCATGGGTTATGCACCACTTTGCCATTATCTTGATGTTGTTGCTGTATTTGCTGTGCCGTTTTGGGAGATGAGTTTTTCATGGCTGTCCACCACTTAAAGCTTTCAAAGAACGCGCAAATTGTGACGGTAACGTGTCAGACAAAATATGCTGCTGGGTATCTGTCATAATGTTCATTTTTGCCAGCCAAAGTTCGAATTCAGGTGCTGGACGCAAACCTAATACCCGCCTTGCATACAGAGCATCATGAAATGAGGTGGTTTGATAGTTAAGCATAATATCGTCAGATCCGGGGATCCCCATTACAAACGAACACCCTGCTACACCGAGTAAGGTCAGTAAGTTGTCCATATCATTTTGATCTGCCTCAGCATGGTTGGTGTAGCACACATCACAGCCCATAGGCACACCCAGTAATTTGGCACAAAAATGGTCTTCAAGCCCTGCTCGAGTAATTTCTTTGCCATCAAATAGATATTCCGGGCCAATAAAACCCACTACGGTATTGACCAGTAACGGTTTGAATTTTCGCGCTACGGCATAAGCACGGGTTTCACACGTTTGTTGATCAAGCCCATGGTGGGCATTTGCTGATAGCGAGCTGCCCTGCCCCGTTTCAAAATACATCACATTATTGCCTACTGTTCCGCGTTTTAAACTTTGTGCTGCATCTTGCGCCTCAGCAAGTGTATTTAAATTAAAACCAAAACTTGAGTTAGTCGCCTCAGTCCCCCCTATAGACTGAAACACTAAGTCAACCGGCGCACCGGCCTCAATACATTCAATAGTGTTAGTTACATGCGTGAGAACGCAGCTTTGAGTCGGGATCTGGTATTTTTCAATCACATCATCCATTAACCGCATTAATTTAATCGCTTGTGCAACATTATCAGTCGCGGGGTTGATACCAATTACGGCATCGCCACTGCCATACAGCAGCCCATCTAAAATACTCGCGGCAATGCCATTTACATTATCTGTTGGATGATTAGGCTGTAAGCGTGTTGATAAGTGGCCAGGTAAGCCAATGGTATTTCTAAATGCAGTCGTGACATGGCACTTTTTGGCAACTAAGATCAGATCTTGATTACGCATTATTTTACTAACAGCAGCAGCCATTTCGGGGGTAATACCCGCTCTGATTGTCGCTAAAACATGGCTTGTTGCGTGATCACTCAGCAGCCAATTACGAAAATCACCTACCGTTAAATGTGCGATTGCTGCAAATGCGTTAGAGTCATGTTCATCTATTATTAGCCGAGTAATTTCATCGTCTTCATAAGGGATTAAAGCATCGTTCAAGAATGTTTTTAAAGGGACTTCTGCCAGCGTCATTTGTGCCACGGCTCGCTCTTCGGCAGAACTGGCAATAACACCTGCCAAGCTATCACCAGAGCGCTGCGGGGTCGCTTTAGCCATTAACTGTGCGAGATTGTTAAACTGGTAGGTTTTACTTCCTAACGTGTATCGATACGATTTACTCATAAACTTACCTTGCTGACAAAATGTGTGTTAAAAAGGATAGGCACAGCTATTGCTTTTACTACAATAAAAAACAATAAATAAAGCAATAAACAGTGCAACGATTCTTTTAAGGTAGCTTATAGCGTACCAAGCAACTATCAAATTTTGGCAAAAGTTATTTAAACAATATAAATCAAATAGTTAAAATTAAAAATCGGACAACTACTGTTTGCTTGTAATAATTAGCCTGGGGTGTAATACGCAACTATGCAACATAATTTACCGACAAATGCACCAAGTAAGTGCACTTTAGCTACGACCGATGTGGACCAGCAGGCGGGAAACCTAACAAACTGGCAACAAAAATATGATCAAGTCAGTGATGGCCGCTTTTATGGCTGTATTGATGAAGTGGCTTATGATGGTTTGCAAGTGTTTAAAGAATATACCCAGTGCGCATTACGACAACAGTGTAAAGTATGGCCAAATGCGTTATGGCTTGGTATTCCGGTAAACGCACAAAACAGTAAAATTAACGGTCTCACCATCGCTGATAATCAATTAATGTGCCGCCCAAGTGATTGCAACTTTGAGCTGATCACCCCTGAGCAATTTAATATTTATGGCATGGTGATCAATCAAGATACGCTTCATCAAATTGCTCAGCGACAAGGGTTGTCACTTCAGGGCATTTGTGAACATGGATCACCGCGTATTACAACATCACCACAAACACTGCAACGTGCTCGTGAATGCATTGAACAAATCATTTATGCTAATGGCGGTGGAGCAAGTGCGGCTTTACAACACGATATTTTATTAAGTTTAGTGCTGCATTTACTGCAATCACAACTCCCCCAGCAAAAAGTAACCCCAAGTTATAAACACCGTAAAAACGTTGTTGATAAAGCGAAAGAATTTATTCACGATCACCCAGACAACATAGTGACTATCACCCAATTATGTGAGTTTACCTACGTTTGTCGACGGACTTTACAATACAGCTTTGAAAGTATTTTAGGCATCAATCCGCTGCGTTTTTTACGCATGACCCGGCTTAACCAAATACGCCGTGAACTCAGTGATCCGCAACAAAATAAACCCATTTCAATGATTGCCGCCAATTGGGGCTTTTGGCATCCGGGCCAGTTTGCTAAAGACTATAAGCAACTATTTGGCGAAAACCCTTCAGACACAGTAAAACGTGCGCAGCTTTAGTGGTATCAATTATAGCTAGTTAATTAATAGGTATAGCTGGCAATTATTTGCTTGATATTCGATTGCATATCAATGATCGCTGCATTAATGGAGCGCACATTGTCCATCGTGACCGTTTTTTTACTGAGCATAAAATGGATTGGATTATCATGAATAACATAAGGATGCAGTGTAATACCGGGGATTTTTTCTTGGCTTATGAGGTATAACCCAGATATTTCATCATCAATCATAAAATCGACGCGTTTAGCTTTTAACATATATAGCCGATGCTTGAGCAAAGGTACTCGTACAAGTAAATCTTTATTGTTTGTGACTTTGCTTAGCTGCTCAAATTCTTTACCATAATAACCACCATTATTTACGGCTATGGTTTTTTGTTGCGCCAACAGGCTGGCTAAATCGTGTGTTAGATACTTAGTATCTTCATACCAGAACAGCCGCATTTTCTCACGTCTATATGGGGTTGAAAAGTGACTATATTGGGCACGTTGTTGATTGAAACTCGCAGCAGTTAATATATCCACGCGGCCATTTTCAAGCTCGACCAAACCGCGCTTTGATGACGGCAAAGGCACAAACTTACTACAGAATCCAGCATGCTTTAACACCAAACGGCTGATCTCTACATCTATTCCTGTAAGAGCCTGCTCACCATCAAAGACAAATGGTGGCCAAGGTAATATCACCCCTACTTGCAGAGTTTTTTCGCAGCTGTTACTAATTGGACTCAATAATATCAGAAATAAATAAATGTATTTGATAACTACAGCCTAGTTAAATTACAGACCCTTTTTACAGTATGGTGCATCTGACTCGAAAAACCAAAAAAAGCAGCCCGAAAGCTGCTTTAAGTAAATTACATATTAACCTTATTACCTCAAAGTAGGCTTGGGTAATAGGCTAATTAAAGTAATTTCCATACGCCTGCTACGCCTGGCTCATTTCCTTGAGTCCACCACTTAGCTTGGTATTTATTGCCTTGGTGCATTACTTCATCACCGCTATTATAAACAGCCGCAGATTGCCAAACTACTGAACCAGTATCATCTACTGGTGGAGTTGTTGCTTCCCAAACGCCACCTAAATCAGGACGATTACCTTGAGTCCACCATTTAGCTTTGTATGTAATACCGTTATAAACAACAATATCGCCGCCAACATATACCTTACTGACATCCCACGTATCACCTGTAGGAGGCGTTGTATCGGTGTTAGTTACCGTTACAGTAAAGCTTTGAGTGGTAGCAACTTGGCCGTCACTTACTGCCACAGATACTGTCAAATTAGTATCAGCATCGACTGCGCCCGCCGTAAGATTAACACTGGCACCACTGCCAACTAATGTAAGACCTGCAGGGACATTCCATGTATAAGTCAGTGCGTCGTTTTGCGCATCAGAGGCAACAACCGTTACTGCTGCAGAAGCGCCTTCTTCAACAGTGATATCAGCAATCGCATCAACTGTCGGTGCAGTGTTGTCACCAGTTGTTGGCGCGATGACATTAACCACAACACTTTGGCTTACCGTTGCTTTGCCATCAGTTACACTGACGGTTGCCGTAAACTGGCTGTCTTGGGTTACGTCAGGTGCAGTAATTGCTAATGTATTTGTAGCACTACCAGATACCGTTAATTCAGATGATGCAGTCCAACTAAAAGTTAGTGGATCATTATCGGCATCTATTGCTGAAGCACTGACAGAAACACTTTCGCCAGCGTTCACGGTTACAGTGCTTGATACTGATAACACTGGTTTTTTATTACTTGGTGGTGTAACAACTCCACCTAAGCCATCGTGCATAGCATTGAGAATATCGCCATTATCGGCATCAATTTCCCATGCAAATAACCCACCTAAGTTATATTGATTAACATAAGCACCTTTAGCTATCACTGACTCACGGCTATCGTAAGTAATTAGTTTACCTGTGGCGCGATTCCACACATACGCAGCTTGCGCTTGGTCATCGTAGCCTACTTCAAAGCCATTAACACCAGTGCCTGCAGCACCAATCATATGAGTTTTGATGCCTTTATAATCAATAACGCCATCTTCCCACACGCCTTGTGCTGTTGAGCCTTTTAATGGACCGGAGCCTGTTGCTGTCATAGGGTTACCATCAACAGTGGTACCTGTTGGATAAACACCTTCCCAACCACGGCCATACATAGCAGTACCAACAACAATTTTTTTCGAGTTTACATTTTGTTCTAATAATAACTGTATTGCGTTATCTGTTGTATAAGCAGGGCCTTTACGTGGCTCACCGTTTTCATCTACGCCCGTACCATTACATTGCCCTACGCTCATATGCTCACCACAATAAAGCGCAGTTTGATGGCCAGTTACGCCACTCCATGCTCCATAAAAGTCATAAGTCATAGCGAAAATATAATCCATGTATTGGCTAGCGGCTTGGTAGTCAACGTCTTCAATTTTATCGTAACCAGCGCCAATTGCTGACGTAAGCTCATAAGTACGGCCTGTTTCAGCTTCAAGCTTATCAAGCATAGCGCGCAGCTCTTGCATTAACGCAACGTATGCAGGACCATCATTTATCGGATCGCCAATATCTGGGTTAGGGCCGTCACCACCAGGAAATTCCCAGTCAATATCAACACCATCGTAAAACTTCCAGGTTCTTAAAAACTCTTCCATTGATGCTACAAAGGTGTCGCGGTTAGCTTTATTAGTAAAACCACCAAATGGATCAGAAAGCGTCCAGCCACCTACTGATGGTAAGATTTTAAGATCCGGATAACGCTGCTTAAGTGCCATTAACTGTGAATAAGTACCACGGATTGGATCTTTTGCATCCACACCTGGCAATGCTTTTTGCACAGCGGCCCATGGATCGTGGATAACCACTTCATAATCAGCAGAGCCAGCACAGGCTGTTTCAAGTGCTTGTTTAGGGCTGCCAGTTAATGATGCATTTTCACCACAAATTGGAATAAAGCCATATAAAATGTGACTTAAGTTTTGTGCCGGGATATTTGTAACATCATAATCTCGTCCGTAAATACCCCACTCAACAAAATAAGCACCGGTCACTAACCCTGCTTTGGTACCAATATCACGGTTATTAGGATCAACATCCATCGGCAGTGGCGCTAAGTGCCCGCCGTCGGTATCTGCAATCACGATTGGCTTACCAGCACTGCGTGCACAAGTAGTACCGCCTTCGCATAGTTCTACATATAATGTATGGCGACCAGCTTTGTCATAAGGGAAAGAAATAGTCCCGGTCTTAGAACCTGCAGCAAGTGTACCTTCATTTACCAACATATCATCAAAGTAAACTTTGTAGCTGTCACCACCGTCACCGCTCCATGCACTCCATTGAATGTTGATAGCAACTTCATCAACACGAGTAACAAGTTGTTTATATGATCCATTACCTTCTAGATCCACTTCAACAAAAGAATACTGTTGCGGTTCCCAATTAATACTTGGTGTAGACGGTGCTGCAACGGCTGTACTTGCAAATAGAGCAACGCCAATGGCTGCTGTTAACTGTTTAATATTCATATTTCTCTCTTATCCATTATTTATTTAATTATTTAATTATTTAATAAGTTTGAACTACAAAACTTAGGCTTCTGATTAAAGTTTGGTCCATACATTGGCTTGTCCAGGTGTATCACCTTGAGTCCACCACTTAGCGCTATAGCGCTGTCCTTGATAGGTTACTTCAGCACCACTTTGATAGGCTTTACTTACATTCCAATCGTTATTCATACCCGGTTGTGAATCGCTTTGCCATGCATTAGAACTATCAGGTTGCTGACCCTGACTCCACCATTTCGCGGTATAAACAACACCTTGGAAACTGGCTTTGTCACCGGCTTGATAAACTGCACTACTGCTCCAAGCAGCAACATCAGGATCAGTGATAACGCTGTCATTTACAGTGACTTTAAAGCTAGTTTGAGTACTTAATTGACCATCCGAAACCGAAACCGACACGGTATAATCTGTGCTTGTTGATACCTCTGGCGCACTAATCACCACGTTTGCGTCACCACCGGTAAAGCTCAGTGGTGCTGGCACTGACCAGCTGTAGTTCAATTGCGTTTGTTCATCATCAAAAGCATGAAGGTGTACGGCTGTGCTGGTGTTTTCATCGACAACTAAATCATCCAAAGTATGTACAATTGGCGCAGTATTAGTGGGAGCGCTTTGCACACTTAAGGTATAAGTGTAATTTTCATTACTGCTATACACTTGATTAGTCAGTACATCAGTACTGTTATAAACCACGTCACCGGCTTGATTTTGCACGCCAATTTGTACTAAATGGGCATAATCTAAGTTCAGTTGTTGTGCCAGTGCTTGCTGCCAACTCGCTTGATTCGCAGCGGTCACTTTTAATTGCTGATTGATAACCTCTTGGCCATTTTCATCAAATAAACGTGCCCAAACAGTGTCACCAGCAATGGCACTTTGTCCTTGACGAACAAAGTAACCAACACTTGACCAAACACTCGGATCCGTCGGCCCTGCGTCTGTCACAATATTGATATCGCTACAGTTATAGAAACCTTCCCCCACCACATCAATACGTTGCCAACGGCTATATAAAATAGCATCGCCGCTGCGCCCTTGTGGAATAGCAACATTCATTTCGTAATAACGCTTTCCATCGGTATCTTTGATAACGTCAATATTTTCATGTTGTTGAACTAGCTCTAAGTCAGCCCAAGTCAATACATCTGTTGCTGCATTAAAGCTTGGTTTAGTTAAATAAAACTGCCAAAAACTGGGATTATGCGGCGTTGCTGCTAAGTAACGAATTTGAATTTCACCATTGGCATTAGGTACCACATCACTGCGTTGCCAATGCGGCGAAGGTAAATCCATACCACGCTTTGCGTTGTCACCACCGGCACATAACGACCCATTTGGTACCTTAGCCTCTACCGCGGCTTGATTTAAGTAGTCCGGTGTATTAACTGAAAACTCAATATCTTGTACAAATTGCACTGTACCCGACTCTAAAAATGCGGCACGACAAGCAAGGTTTGGAATATTAGTGCCATCTTCGGGCCACCAATACCCACCATCGGCTTGGCAAAAAGCTTGCCGCGCTTTTGGGCTATCCATATAACCATGAGCATTCACTTGCGCTGGCATAATTGTTAGTAATACGCTGCTTGCCACTGCCGAGAGTGATAAAGTTTTAAATTTAATAGCTATCATTGTTTTGTCCTTGAAAAGCTGAAATTTTGGGACAAGCAAACTTGCCCCTATTATTTACTTACAGACTACAACTTTTAGTCCAGTCAGCTGTTGCTCCAGGTTCAGAACTTGTCCACCACTTCGCTTTATAAACGGCACTGTTATGAACCATTAAGTCACCGCCTGCGGCATGGCTTGGATTGCCTGCCCAGTCTTTTTGAGGGAAGTTTGGATATACAGGGATTGAGCTCACAGCCACACCTTCACACATACCAGATGTATCGCCACCACCATTACCAGGATCCGTGGTGTCGCCGCCACCGGTAGTTCCATCAGGCAATTGTGGGTATTCAAATTTGAACGCGTAAACTTTGCCATCTTTTTCTATAGTAAAGTTACTAGGACCGGTAATTGGCATGTAATACATAACTTGCGCATTGACTGTTTTGCCACCACTGAAGTCTTTCGGTTGACCGCCCCATTCATTGTTCAGAGTGATTGAAAAACGGTGGAATTCATTTTCATACCCACCAATGTTGTTACCTGCTGCATTTGAGCCATTTACTTCAACTGCCATGCCCAATTTTTCTTGTGCGTTCCAGTTAGATTTAAAAATAGCCGAGGTTGATACAGATACATCAAACGAAATTTTCGCACCGCTTAGATCAATATTGGAGTTATTAGTAAACGCAAATGTTGGGCTAATTGGGTAGTTATCATCACCAATTGGGAAGTCTTTTGCTGCAAACGTTACATCTACCGCTTCAGTTGGTACAACAAAGTTTGGATTACCTGGATGAGTGTCGTACGCCACACCACTTTGGTTAAACTTGTCATAAGCCAAAGTTGTTAAGGTAGAACCCATGAAGTACTCACCTTTTGCTGAGTCAAAATCATAATCACCAGCAAGTTCCCAAAACATGATACCGCCAAGGCCATTGTTAATTACGTAATCAACTTTAGCTGCCATAGACTGCTCATCTTCAATAGATAGGAATACTTTTTTCTCTGAGTTCCATAACCAAGGTGCAACAGCAACGCTGTCATAGTGACGTGTATAAGTACCCGTTAATTGATCATCAACATCAGTCTCTGGTGTTAAGCCATACACACCTAAGTACGAACCAACAATGCCGTTCTCAAGATTTTTAACATGCCACAACGGGTTAGAACCTGCTGGCATTTCTTGTCCTGCATCGTTCTTATCATGCCAAAGATTATCAATGCCTAATGCGCCATTGCCACACTTGTTCTTTTCGCCAACGCCGGTACCTGTTGCGCAATCTGCTTGATTAGGTAGTGCAGATTGCCCCCACAGCCCATTAGTACCCCCGCTGACATCTTTAAAACCACGGGTATAATAAGGAATACCAATATTGATACGCCCTGCCGATACTGCGCCGCGGAAATAACGTACCGCCCAATCAGTATTTAAATAACCAATCCCTTCAAACTCTTTAGTGCCATATACATTCCACTGCGCAAGCTCGGAGTCAAGACCGGTATCAAATAAGGCAGCGTTGTGGCCAACATGCGAGTTCCATGCTCCATGTAAGTCGTAAGACATGATGTTAACGTAATCGAGGTATTTAACCGTTTGGAATGTTTCCATACCACGAAGTAAATAACCTGAAGAAGGCGATGCAATTGTTAGTAAATAATGTTTACCCGCTTTTTCACCAGCACGGTCTAACTCTTCGCGCAGCTTTTTCATTAGTACTTGGTAAGATGCATTTAAACCTGCACGACGTGCATTTGAAATTGGGAAATCATCAGGGTGACCTGAATCTTTCATTGATGATGGGTATTCATAATCAATATCAACACCATCAAAACCATATTTCTCAATGAACTCGACTGAGCTTTTTGCAAAGGCATCAATGCCCGCTTGATTAACTGAACCATCTGCATTGGTCGTCATGGTATAAAAACCACCACTTTCAACGCGGCCCGTTTCATCAAAGAAACCACCCGTTTCAGCCCAACCACCTACAGATACTAATGTTTTAACGTGTGGGTGTTGTTTTTTGAATTTGTTTAAAAGATTGAAGTGACCTTTATACGAGAAGCTTGGGTCCATTTCGGCACCTACCACTCCTGGCCATTCCATATTTGTAGCTGGATTACCGGCTGCATTTGGATCGCCAATCGATACTTTATTATTGGCATCAACATGGGCAAACGCATAGTTGATATGAGTTATTTTATCCCATGGAATATCATTTACTAAATAGCTCGGTTGGCCATTTGCGCCATTGCGCCAACTGGTAAAATAACCAATTACACGACGCGGATGATCAACACCCATTATCTCACGACCATCTGCATCATACACAGTACAATACGGCGTATTTACACCTGGTGTTTGATATAACCCCTGCGGATGACAATCAGTTCCAGTCACTGGTCCGGTATTTTCTTCAACAACAGTAAGCACCTTTGTTACTTGGGCTGTTGCGCCTTCGTTATCAGTTACCGTTAACGTAAAGGTTGCCTGACCAAGCGCTGTTGCTTGCCAAGCATAACTGCTTGATGCCGTACTTGCTTGGTGCACATCAGCACCATTAACCGCAAAGTTAAGTGCCGTTACTTGACCATCACTGTCAGTACCTGCAAGAGCAAACACCACTTGTGAGCCAACCGTTAATTCTGTTGGTAAACTACTGAAACTAATTGTTGCCACCGGTGCTTGATTAACCGGATCCACGATTTCAGTAACGCTGATCGTATTGATCACTTGCGAAGATTGCGCGCCGTCGTCATCGGTTGCTACTGCACTCAACTGATGAGTGCCGACAACCGCGGGCCAATTAGTACTAAACGGTGCGCTACTATCAGTTGCGATTAATGCACCATCAACAAAAAACTCAACTTTTGTCACAGAACCATCTTCATCGGTTGCTTGCGCAGTTATGACAACGCTGTCTTTATCGGCAAATTGAGAATTATTTGCAGGAGTTAATACTGTAATATTGGGTGCCTGATTCTCAGTGACAGCGCTGTCACAAAAACCCAAAAGTTTCCATTCTTGCCACGGGCCTGAATTCTCTAAAGGGTTTGATTGTGTCCACCACTTTGCCTCATATGCACTATTTTGTGTGTGTACTTGGCTGCCACCGCTGTGAGTTTGACCCGTTTGCCATTGCGTTAATACACTACAGTCGACTGCTGCGTGCACACTTAAGCCTACAAAACTGAGTGACACCGCACTTAGTTTGAAAGCATTTTTTATTGTCATTTGTGAGCTCATAGCTCCTCCGCCCAGGGTTAAATATAACATTAAATTTACAACTCAGTTTAAAAACTACCACAGTTAACTCATACGTCAACTTAATTTGGATATGTGATGTATAGAAAACAGCCATTTTATTAACCAAAAAGGACTATAAATTATATTTTTTATCAGCATTTAACATCAAATAAAAACCATGCAGTTTAAAGAATGGGTAATTTCGCACACAAAATATGAACACAAGGTTAATTTATGGTTACATTTTATTTGTGAGTATCTTCGCGGGCTCTAGCAAGTTTTACGAAAACGTAAACGTGAGTGTGAATAGGTATAAACAATAAGGTGGTAGACTATATAACCAAAAAACCTCGATTAGAAAAAAATTATCTAAGCGAGGTCTTATAAAAATTTCTGAGCTTGCTATTTTTTATAAAAAATAGCGTTTAGAACAAAAGCCCTATTTGATCACAACGTCATTAAGCGGCGATTAAATAGGACTCTTGTCCTGCATGCTTTTTGTTGCGCTTGTAAGCACCTTTACCTTTTTTAGCAGCTACAATTTGTGGTTTAAAAATTTTCGATGTCACTAATGCGGCTAATGCATTATCGCGAATAACACCCCGACCTGTATCTACTGATGTTGTAGATTTAGTCACTTTAGAACGACGTTTACTCATTTATTTTTCCTCTTTAAAAGTTTTGCGATTGTATGCTTGATATAAAAAAACACAAGCATTTTAAATCAAAAAGCCCGCTTATTTGCGGGCTTAATAACAACTATAAATTTAGAAACTAAAACTTACTTTTGCGTAATAACTTCTGCCATCAAAGCCATAAGGCAATGCACGTACAGGGTATTTAAATGCGCCATTGGTGATAAAGTTTAGTACTTCGTCATCACCTAGTTCATCTGGCGTTTCGTCAAATACGTTATCGGCACCAACCGAAAGCACAAACATATCATTAATTTGGTAGCTAACATTTAAATCAACTAACACTGCTGATTCAACCGTACTAGTTGGTTTGAATGAACCTGTTGGCGAAAGCTCACCCGGTAATGATATATGGTCGTTACCAAAATATTTTACATCAGTTTCGCCAAAGTAATTAAAACGAATTGTTGAAGTGTATGCATCACGTTCGTAGTCAAAGGTAAGTGTTGCTCGTTCACTAGGCTGTCCGTCGGTAAAAAAGCTGCGTTGTAAATCATCAAATGCAACCGATTCTGGAATGCCGTCCGCTGCGTTTACACCATCAATTTTAGTATCGTTTAAGTTACCCGCAAAAGTAACACCAAAGTTACCGCCTTCTACATAGGTACGATATGATGCAATTATATCAACGCCTTGAGTGGTTGAATCAACTGAGTTCGAGAAGTAGTTAGCTTGTACAGCGCCGGTTGCTTGTAAAGCAGCAACAGCCTCAGAGCTAAACGATACATCGTCAGCCGTTAATAAACTGCCAAGTGTAATACGGTCTTCAATTTCTACGCGGTAAAAATCAACCGTTAACGAAAGTTCGCTTGTGACATCGTAAACAAAACCAGCACTGTAGTTTGTCGATGTCTCAAGCTTTAAGCTATCTACACCTAGTGCACTTGGGAAAGCAGTGCCCGTATTTGCAGTAAATGATTGCGTTAACGTGCCGTCGGATCCTAAGTTAGTAGTAAATGCTGTATAGCCACTTTGCTGCAGCGAAGGGGCCCTAAAGCCAGTAGATACCGCACCACGTACTGCAAAGTCATCGTTAAATTCATAACGCGTTGCTAACTTACCAATTAAGTCATCTCCAGCATCAGAGAAATCTTCATAGCGAAGTGCACCACTGACGTTCCATGCATCAGTAAGCATAGTTTCAACATCTACGTAAAATGCGTAGCTGTTACGGTCGCTCTGATTTGCAGCTTCTGGACGCAAACCGTTATAAGCTTGAAAGCCACATTGTGCAAATTGCTCAGGGTCGTTCACTGATGGATACGATGTATCCATGTTTGCTAAACCACATGCGTACGAAGCTTCATCACCAGGTACTATCTGGTAATTTTCTTTACGGTACTCTGCACCAATTGTTACATAGAGTGGTTCGCCGCGACCAATGTCCACAATACCATTTACGTCAAGGTTAATTGTTGTTTGATCGAACCTAAAACCACCTGAGTAACCACCACTTGGGCCTGCATTTGCTGCTATATCAGCATCACTTGCCGTTGGGTTATTAAATAAATACTCCGCCGCGTAAGAAGCGTTTAATGTATTGCGTGATGTAAAGTCATATTGGTTTTCACCATAAACTGCCGATACATCGTAATTCCAATCTGGATTAATATCACCTTTAAAACCTAGCGCAATAGAAATATCCTGTGCTTCGTTATAAATGCGCGGTAAAAAACCATCACTGTATACTTGAGTAACATTTTTAGATGCTTCGTTAAAGTTACGGTAAAAACCGTTACCCAGTGCAGTGCGCTCAGAGTAACCACCAAACGAGTAAAGCTCACCGTCGCCCATTGGCAATGCCATATTATAAAATAACGAGGTAAATTCACTTTCCGAATTACCTTGGCCCCAACGAACGTTGTCAGATAATGTACCTGGCTCTACATCAAGCGATCCACCTGTATCGCGCTCTGCGCGGTTAGTACCATCGGCATCACGATACTCAAGAGATAAATTAATAAAACCGCCTTCTGTGCCCAAATCAAAACCGCGATTTAAACCCGCTGAAATGGTATCGCCATCACCTTCAGCTGTTTCACTATATTGTACATAACCAGTTGTTATACCAGTTGAATCATTCAGTGATAAGTTAATGACCCCAGCAATAGCATCAGAGCCATACTGCGCTGCAGCACCATCGCGTAATACTTCAACGCCTTTAAGTGCCGTAAGTGGAATAGCATTCATATCGGTACCCGCAGCACCTGCACCAACTGTACCATTAAGGCCAAAAATAGATTGATTATGACGGCGCTTACCATTTACTAAAACCAGGGTTTGGTCTGGCTGTAAGCCGCGTAATGTTGCTGGGCGAAATAAATCGGAACCGTCAGAAACTTGTGTACGCGAAAAATTAAACGATGGCGCTGTAGCTTGTAAGCTTTGACCAAGCTCGGTAAAGCCACCTTTGTTTAAATCATCAGCGTCAATTAAATCAATGGGTGACGAAGATTCAGTTGCTGTGCGGTTAGATACCCGTGAACCTAAAACGGAAATTTGTTCTATGTTTTTTTCTGCTTGAACTTGTGCGTCTTCAGCCATGACAGCTGAGCTGGTAAATGCAAGTCCTACGGCGATAGCCAATGTATTTAAACGAAGTATTGTCATGTGTGTTGTTCGACCCTGTTGACTCTTCACCTGTTTACTCGATTGCAGTAATAAACAAGTAAATTCATAAAAGTTATAATTAGTGTAATGCAGCGTCATTTACATAATGACGCCTTGACGAACATCCTAGCAACATACACATATAAAAAGAAACATATTTAACTGCGACAATGGTCGATATATGCAAAAATTAGCTAAATTTTCTTCTTTTCCATGTTTTTGATTGAATTTTAAACAAAAAAAAGCATGATTATTCAAATCATGCTGGTTGTTAAAACTATGTTTTCTAGCCTTCTTCTTCCCACAAAGCCAGTTTTTCATCTTCTAGCATCAATGCCATGGATGCAATGCCAGTAAGACTTTCATCTAATCCAGTATACAGTAGTGCAAAGCCTTCACTAAGTACCGCTGGTTCTGGATGCTCTTTGAGCGAATCTGGCCACATCGCAAAAGTGGCTAGTAAATTAAGCGTCGCTTCAAAGTTATCAATAAATAACTGTCCATCTGCCTGATTCTCAACGACCTGTTTATCGGCACTGAGTAAAAAGTTAAAGTCATGCTGCCATACTTCTTGATTCACCATATAAGCAGCTAAATAGCCGACACACCATTGTTGTAGTTGCTCACTCGGCTCTTTAGCATCTTTACCATGAGGGTAAATACTTGCCAGTATATGCTGCTGCGCGACCTGAGCCTCGGTCACATTATCCAGCAGCGTGATCATTGCGTCATGCTCCGCTGAGCTTGTCATTAATCGGGTATAAATAGGGTCATTTTTATCAGCAATATAATTGGCAATTTCTGACTCGCCATAAAATTCCGAGCACGCCAATAACCCACTGATAAAACCAATCACGCTGTCAGTACTCACCACTTTTAGTTCAGGGTGCTGACTTAGATAATCCCTAAGAACCAATTCACTTTTTTCATTAAGCATTATTCACCCTCAAGTTATTATAAAATTCATACCTACACTAACCAACAATTGGCTAATTTAAAAGCAAATTATTACTTAACCTAACTCTGGTTAAATGGTTTTTGCCCTGAGTTAAGGTCGCTCACTCAACACTGGAAAAATACATCGCACACATGTACCTAAACTTACGATAGTCTCAATTTCAATTTTTCCCTGATAATCATTAACCATAGTGTAGACTAATAGTATGCCCGTAGCTGTTAATTGCAGACTGGTTTGCTAATATAGGAGAGATGTAATCTAGTCATAGTTCGTCGCGATCATAGCAACCATTTTCTTAACATAAATTATGGCGCAACAATTTCAAACACAATAAGCGTCGAGTTGCAGCAAAATACAAGCATTTTATTTACCTTACACCCCACAGCTAAATTATTAACTGGCTTTTTACAAAAAATTATCGAGCACTTCCTTTTCAAATAACCTGAGATCACTATAAAAATCCCATCACTTATTAAGCCTTATTAATAACCACAATAAATGATGCTAAGTAATAAAATCGAAAGGTTAAAATATCTGTAGCGTGTAATACCAATCGACTTAAATATTTAACCATTCTAGCGAGCTAAATAAAGCGCTAACTGCGTTATAATTTTTTCAAGTAGAACAACTACATGTCAAAAGTTACGCCTTGTTATCACTGTATTTATCTGTCGCTATAAATGGTCAGTAACTTAACACGATTGGTATAAGTCTTTCGAGGTTAAGTTTACAGCAGTATATTTTTTGCTGATACAGTGCCTGTGCAATGTGGTTGTATCACTAAATAATTGATAAAAAATTAAAAAACGCGCAGCTCAAAATTTCTGCCTAGAACAAATTGGTTTTTCATTACTTACATGGATTTAGAGAAAAGCCGATAACAGAATGCGCTAGCTTTACTTAGTTTTTATTTAGTCTACTAAGTTATCATGCTAATGCCGCGATTGAAGCGCCCCTAGATAGAGCTAATTTGAATCATGAAAGATCAACACTCCCTAGTAAGAAATCAGGTATGTTTTCCAATCAAAACTAGCTAATGCTTGCGTCAAATTAATATCAACATTTTTATCAGTTAATAAAACTTGTAAATTATCTACTGAGCATGCACTAAATAAAATTTTCCTGACTATGTAAAGTAGCTGATTTATTTCGTTAAGCTTGGCTTCTTTTATGCCATTTAAGTCATTACAGCTCATCAATAAAGTACATATTCGACTATCATAACCCCACAATTTCATTACATAAGCAGAGACACTTTGATAATGAGCTAAATCATCCGTGTTGATACCTTCATCATAGCTTTGCGCTAGACTTTGATCCCCGCAAAGCAAAATAACCTTACCGACAAAGCTAAGTATTGCGACAGAAAAAAGTAATTCTTGGTTTTTTCGATTAAACCCAGCATGCTCAGCAAATGTTTTTACACAGCCTGCGTAATTAGACGCTATTTCAAGCTGTCTTTCGTGCACACGAGTAGGTAATACATTACCTACTGCTTGCGACATTGCTAAAGAAGTAACAATCGCTAATAACATAGTGGAGCCAATCCTAGATACGGCTTCATCTATAGAAGATGTTTGTCGCTGAAAACCAAGATAAGCTGAATTAGCAATTTGAAGTAATTTAGCTGTAATAACAGGCTCTTGAGAGACTATGGTGGTTATTTGATGTAAGTTATAATCATCGCTACTCAATACTATTTGTAACTTTTGGAGAAATATAGGACAAACAGGAAAAATCATCATCGCCCCTAACTGACGACGAACATGTTTTTCAAATGGTAAACTCTTTAGCTCGGCAACATTATTTAATAAACTAGTAATGTCTGCACCGCTAAAAGGCTTACTTAAATACGCATGCACTAAATTAGGTTGACGCATTATTGTTGTGTTTGTCATATCCCCAGTTAGTAATGCTCTTACCGGATACGGATACCTAGCAACACATAATTCAAGCACATCCAAACCATTCATATGAGGCATCAAGTAATCACTAATTACTAAATCCACATCGGGGTTGTCTTGTAATAATTGCCAAAACTCATCTAATTCATTGGCAACAAGTACTATTGTGTTAGGAAATGTGCGAATAATTGTCCGCTGTAAAGCTTTCAGTAACAGCGCATCATCATCTAACAATACCACGGTCACTGATGTCATATAGTAATTATCTTGTTAGTTGATTGTATAAATGCGCAGAAATCATCTTCTTCAAGTGGTACTGAAAAGTAGAAACCTTGCACATAATCACAACCTAATGTCTTTAATTTAGAACACTGAAAGGGCGTTTCTACACCTTCAGCGATCACTTTAAGTTTTAGCTCATGGGCCATACGAATAATATTACGCACTAGGCTCTGCATACCAATTGATGAATCGAGATCTGTAATTAGTACTTTGTCTAACTTAAGTGCATCAACCGCCAGTTTAGATAAGTAAGCAAGTGACGAATAGCCAACACCAAAATCATCAATTAAAATCTCAAAACCATGAGATCTTAATTCTGAGAGTTGCTGTTGACATCCAGCAATATCCTCAACTAGGTATGTTTCAGTCAATTCAAAATGAAGTTGTGATGAGAGTAAGTGATGTTTTTTTACACATTCAAGAACAAAATCAACAAAACCTTTGTCTTCTTTTAGCTGCCTACCAGATACATTAATTGCCAGAGGGCAAGACTCAATCCCCTCTTTCATCCAACGGCTAAGTGCTTCGCAACTTTTTTCAATCACCCATCGCCCCAATTCAATGATCTGGCCATCACATTCTGCTATTGGAATAAACTGAGCAGGTGACACCCAGCCATATTTTTTTGGCTCATACCATCGGACTAAGACCTCAGCACCGGCAACTTTTTGAGACGATAAATCAATTTTAGGCTGAAAACGTAGTGTTAATTGTTCTTCAGAAATAGCAGTAAGCAGCATTCTGCTCAGCTCAAACTCTTTTTTATAATCAGCTACTAAATCTGGGTCAAACCTAGTTATAGTGCGGTGTTGTTTAACTATCTGATGCCCCATATTGAGACGCATTTGATTGATAAGTTCTTTCCCGGAAATACCATCTTCTGGCACAAAACCATAAACACCGTATAAATTCAAATCTGTTGTAGCACGAGTTAAACAAAGTAACTCATTGAATTTTTTTATTATTTTTTCCATATAGATTAATAGCTGCGTGTCATTCATAATTCTTGGGATCAATAAAACAAACCTGTCCATATTAAAGTGGCATAGTTTTATTTCATCAGTGAGCGCACCTTCGATCGCATTAACTATATCGTGTATCAGACTGTAAATTTCATGGTGATTAAGTAAATTATTCAATAATGAGAATTGTAAGACCCCTAAATAAACGACAGTACAAGGTCGAGAATTTAGCTCAAAAGAAGTGACTAACTCACAAAATTCATGTTCAGCCATAAGGCTTGACTTTTTAAACCTGAGTTCATTTTTCGGACAAGCTCCCCCAAAAGAAAGCTTGAGAAGATGAGCAAATTGATCCGATAGGTATCGCTCTATTATTATTTCCTTTTCTTCACCCGTTGCAGACACATCGAAATAATTAAGAAACAGTGTTGGACTTTCCTCTGCAAAAAAAGCATCGATAACATCTGTTTTTAACGTCGCAGATAACTCAGAGACATTTCTGCCTTGAAGTTGTTCGATATTATGGATAACTTTTTTTGCATAACCATTATAGCGACCGATTACTCCTTTATCAGTAACTTCAATCAAGGGAGAAACACTACCCAAAAGTATCTGGTCTCGTGTTTTTTGAAAATGATATTTTGAAAATTCAACCAGTGCTTGATGAATATTTGTTAATAAATCATCATCACTCCACGGCTTTTCCAAAAAACGGAAGGCTACACCTTGATTGAGTAATTCAACGACTGATTTAAAGTCTGCATAGCCACTAAGTACCAAGTTAACTGTAGTAGGCCATTTTTGTTTCACTTCAAGTAAAAACTCAGCGCCATCCATAACCGGCATTCTGAAGTCGGTAACTATGACTGCTACACGATTAGTACTCAAATATTCAAGAGCATCTGCTGCACTTGATGCTGTTGCAACATCAAAACCCGATCGAACAAACAGTCGCTTAAGCGATCGTAAAACATTCAATTCATCATCAACCAGAAGAATAGTGTTTATCATTATTTGCTACCTCTGCATCAACGGCTACTTATTAACTAATTTATTAACAATATTTATTAATTCATCGCTAGTAAACGGCTTGCAAAGATAACCATGCGCACCAACTACAATCGTATTCTTTAACTCTTCTTCGTGTACCCCTGATATAACAAGAATTTTAACATCTGAAAATCTTTCCTGCGCACGAATCATACGAATAACTTCTAACCCACTTATACCAGGCATACGTAAATCAACCGTTATCAGATCAGGGTTCTTTTGTTGCAATAAAAGCCCTGCTTCAAAGCCACTGGCAGCTTCAATAATACTAAAATTTTGTTTTTTTAAGGTTCGCTTGATACTTGAACGAACATTGACCTCGTCATCAATAATTAGTACTTGTTTCTGCAAAGATAAGCTATCCGATATTGGCATGTTCTGCTTCTTAAGGAAGTTTATAAAATCAGAAACTTGAACACGGTAATTGCCCCGTCCAGGTAATTTATGACCAACTAATTCACCGGATGCAATCCAGCGACTAACGGTTCTTTGGTGTACATCGCAGTAGCGGGCTATCTCACTTGGCTTTAACGTTTTTAACATCACACAACAACTTAGTATCAATCTATTTAAATCGTAGCACAGCTTTATTACTATTGCGACAAATGAGACAGAAGGGCTATTATTGCTATACAAGTAGAGCCTGACATTAAAATTGGTACACCCAAAGACAACAACAGGCGCACTTTGCAACTTGAATATTAAGGTAACTTAAACATCTAACTAAATGCCGCTGGCTGAATATTTCATCGGCAACGTATTGGACAGAAACATGACGAGATATTAAGCTCAATAAGGACACCAACAGTATTTATGAATATTAAAAAAGGTTGAAAATGTTTTCGATTGAAACTAAGTGCATCCAGAATAAAAAAATAAAGAGTGCGAACATCAATTAACACAAAAAGTATCTGCGATTATTCGTTTAGTGGTATCTAGCGCTGACATAATAATAGGAGCTGTTCTTATTTTTTTTGGTGCTTATAGACGATTAAATAAGTACATAATGCAAGAATTACAACTTGCACACATTCCTTTAACAACAGAATTTCATTTTCGCGACGTAAGCTACTTCGATAGTTATAAAAATAGAAAGTAACTTAATTATATTTGGTAAATACTATGAAAAATAATGAACAGCTATTAGAAAGGATTCATCAACTGGAAATGAAAAATAAAGCTCTAGAGCAAGCAGGGGCTTTTAATACGCTAATATTAAATGGCCTAGAAGCAATATTAGCAAGCTCAATTACTGATGAGTTATTTAAAGATTTTTTCTCTATATTACAACGAACAATATCTTTTTCAGCAGCAATATTAGTCAAATATAATCCTAATACTGAATCCTACTCTATGCTAAAAGCATCAAAGGAAAATGCAGAGAAAGTATTACCTGAATTAATCGCTATTTTGTCGATACAGCCCAACATAAAAAATATATTTGAGTTACGTAAACTCACTAAGTGGCAAATAGATGACCTTTTTTGGCAACAACAACACTCACTATTAACTGCGCCAGTAACAACAAATAAAAAACAATATCAATTATTTGTTTTTTCTGAGAAACAAGGTGCTTTTAATCAAAAAGACGTGAGTTTACTTCAGCAATTTATTAGCTTCACTGGTAATACAATTTCACAATTTGAACAAAAAAGTCTACAGCAAAGGCAGCAAAACATAGAGCAAACGTTAATCAACTCAGAAAAAATGGCTTCATTAGGACAAATGGCCGCAGGCGTTGCTCATGAAATAAACAACCCATTAAGCTACGTTATCAGTAACATTCAGAACTTAGCCCATAATATACAGCAGCACACTAATTTGATTAAAGATTTAGTAAAACCGCAATTTCAAAGTGCACGCGCTATCAACGAACGGCTAGAACACTATCAATTTGATGAATTAACACAAGATACCAGTGATATTTTAAGTGAAATGAAAGAAGGTGCGAATAGAGTCAAAGAAATAGTTCAGAGCCTAAAACTGTTTGCTCATCCAAATCAAACAAAAATAGATGATATCAACCTCACTAGTTTGTTAGAAAACACTCTACGAGTTGCTTGGAATCAAATAAAATACAATGCAACAATTGAAAGATACTATTGCGCAGATGAAATAAAGCTCATAGGTCGTACAACCCAGCTTTATCAAGTATTTCTAAATATTTTTATCAATGCTGCGCAGTCGCTAAGTAATTCTGTAGGAATGATAGCTGTAACCACAACACAAGACTCTTACAATGCTTATATAACAATTAGTGATAATGGTTGTGGGATCCCAGCTGATAAGCTAAATAGTATTTTTGATCCTTTTTTCACAACTAAACCAATAGGTAAAGGGACTGGATCAGGGCAAGATCACGAACTTTACCTTGACTTAAAAGTATGATCTTATACTCCTTTTTCAGGAGCCCCCATGGCTGATATTCAACTATTTAAATATTTCGAATCAATTGATGATCCTCGCCAG
>NZ_JACJDS010000053.1:0-27555 GCF_014163635.1 Pseudoalteromonas sp. SR44-8 | reverse complement strand
CCATAGTCGAGTTCCTATTTTGATTCAATCGCTTACTTCGATTTTACGTAAAATATAAAAAGAGGATTTGCTGTTGCTTTAATGGGCGTTTTGGAAGGTATGACAGGTGTTTAAGTGGCTTATTTAGAGAGGTAGCAGCTTACCTTTATTAATGCATCGTGTTTTGCAGCTTTTCTATATTATGAACTAAGCAATACAGTTGCCGCAGAATGCAGTGAATGCATTCACTTTCGTTTGTCCGCGTAAGGTCAATTTATTCATTCCTTTGTTAACTGTAATATTCCGCTGTTTATTTAAAGGAAAGCAGGCTCTATACAGCCAAGTCGTTTGCCATTTCGTCAATAAAAAGCTGCCGTTGCCCCATTGGGCTGTCTATTTTGACTTTGATTATTATATCTAACGGTGGATTTAGATCTCTGGATCCGCCGTAGGATAAGAATGTGCTACTGGCGACAATGGCGCTATTTATAAGGAATAGCACGCACTAAAGTACGTAGTTTAATGAAATTGGGGGTTAGTGAGCGACTCGCCATAGCATGTGGTATCACCAGTACCAAAAGTAGGCGCTTGGAAGCGAAGGCCCTTGTAGAAGCTCAAAAAACAAAAGGGATTAACATTCATTGCCCTAGGTAATGAATACTTAGCTTCAAAAGTTTAACGCCATGGAGAGATATTTGGATACATATTCATTACGGAAAATAAACCGCCCATTGCACTTCCTATTAATAAAAAGCGCATCATGGGTGGTGTGGGGGCTGGAGGTTAGAGACCTCCGGCTACCCGATTATGCATTCATCCACCCATGCTTTGCATTATCTTTTTGTTTAACTCTTGGAACGAGCGAACCAAATCATCACACACCTTCTTTGAAGCTCCGCAACGCACCGACATATCAATATAAATAGCGCCGTTACGCTCAATCACATCCCTTTTTACATAGGCGGGATAAGCTGGATGACTGGAAGGCGTAAAGCTATACATTACTCCCTCATTCGAACTAGCAATAGTCCAACCATCGTGATCGTAAACACTGAATGATTTGTCTTTTATCAGACGAGCTAATGTTTCCTCTACGGTTTCGCCTTCTTTGTTAAAGCCAGAGTATCCCAAGTTCTCGCCAAATGAACTAGAGCAGAAAAAACACAAAATAAAATATAAAAATACGTACTTCATGAAAGTTACTCGTCTATTGCCAACGCCCGGCACAGCGGGCTGTTTGGAGCGACGCAGGAGCGGAAAACAACTCCGACTGCTGCCGCTTGTTATAACTTGCCTGCCACTAACGTATTTAATATTGTCCCGACAAACTCCTTGAGTTCACTAGGAGCTGGGTTCTCTCCTAAATACTCAAGCGCGGGCACAATCCACTTGTTTTTCCTTTTTGTACCTACATCAATCCAGCCTTCCAGCTCACCAACTGGAGCAATAAAAATACACTTAGAGTTGAGTGAAGAGATTAGCACTTCAACTTCTCTAAGAAGCTCTGGCGGAAACACCTTAGAGCCTTCTGACTTAACATCTCTCCATTTGGAAAAATCCTTCCTTATGCGGTTTACTGCCCCCCGAGCCCCTGAAAAAGAGTGCTCGTCACTCTCAAGCTGGGTTAGCAACTCTCTTAAATCATCTTTTAGTTTCGCGAGTGATTCACTGTCATCTAACGATTCGATATATTTTTTGACTTTGGCAACAATTTCGACTTCATTTTCATTGATCGATGTGCCCAGCGCGCTCGCAATTCTCTCTAAGTCCGAAAGGTCGTTGAGAATATCGAAATCAACAACAGCCCCACATGGGATGTTGGCAGATATAAGTAATTCGAGCACTACATGAACGGTTTGTTTATTGTGCGCATGAATGAACAACAGCTCCTGATTATTGAACTCATTATTGGAAACGGTTGAATATACAATACGATCAGAGTCTGCTTCGCAGACTGCCACCCCTCGGTGGAATAACGCATCGAGCACGCGTTGACTGGACAAGACAGGCGAACGTGCCAGTGCTTTTGTTGATTGCGGTGAGATTTGTGTAAAAGTAGTGACGTCGTCTTTTCTGTTGAGTCTGAAAATATCGACAGGTTTGTTTGCCGCTAGCACACCGGCGATAAAGTTTGAATTATGCGTCGATATAACCACTTGGCCAGGAACAGAATGCGCATGATTAGCAATCCATAGGCCCAGCGTTCTCGCTTGAGCAGGGTGAAGGAATGCTTCTGGCTCATCCAGAAGGACTATGCGGTTTTCAGAAAGCAACAAACTTAGAACCACTCCAACAAAGCTTCTATACCCATCCCCTTGATCATCCAATATCGGATAATTTTCGAAGTATTTGAATGACTCTTTTGAATCAGAAGGAACGCCGTCAAATCTTTTTGAAACCCTGAAGCACAGCTCAGTCAGCCCACTGTAGTCCAGCTTTATATCCATTTCGAAAGTCGTCTGGAATGCTTCTCGCAGGCTGTTCTCTACATCATTTTCTGCAGCGTACAACGCTTGCATTAAGTTTTGAGGTGTGTATTTATGGGTATTTATAGACGGAGAAGTCTTTGCCACGACCAACCTCGACTCCGAGTCCAAGTACGAAACTCTATATTTCGCCAAAGATCCAAATATGGAATTTATGCCATTTTGCTTTACTTGCCGCTCGATATGTTCGATATTTATGGCGAGGTTATCGCTAGAATTCAGCTTCGAAGTTATTCCCGAGATCTGAGACCTGCCAACTACTTTGGGGTCAGGCTTAACATCTAGACCGTAGAAAAGGTCGCTAATGCCTTCTGGCTCTTCACATACAATAGACTTGACCAAAGTGGTAACGAATCCATTGCCCTGTGTAAATTTGTTGTGTACATCTTTTAGAGTCTGCGATTTCCCTACGTTATTTGGTCCAATTAATACGGTGAACTTCCCCAAACCGATTTCTTGACCATCTTTTGTCTTCAATTTATTTATATGCATACTTCGAAAGCCCGTGAGTTATAACAATTTTACAGTGCCCGAAGGGCGGATATTTCTGCTCCGACCACGCTCATTTTTTACTTTATATAGTTTTAACAAATTAGCTAAGGTATTACTATCACTAAGTTTTCTAAAATCTTTAAGTAGAGCTAAATGGAACAATATACGCGCGTCGCTCATATCCTTGAATATGTGCGCAAACAACAGTTTGAGCACTTAATTAGCTGTTATTTTTTCGGCAAACGCATTCGTGCAACCGTATTATCAGATAAAACATAATGGTGGAATAAGGCGGCGGCGGCATGTAATCCAATCAAGTAATAACCAACTTCCCCTGCGGTTTCATGCAGCTCTTTGATGGTTTTAGCCAAGTCTAAATCTTTACTGGCCAATGGCGGCAGCTCTAGACCAAAAAACGGAATTGGTTTGCCTGCCGTGCTCAAAATTAACCATCCAGCAATAGGCATAGCAAACATGAAACCATACAAAATAACATGCACTAGTTTGGCCAGATTATTTTGCCACTTAGCTGGTTCTGGTTTTATATCAGGAGCC
Source organism: Pseudoalteromonas sp. SR44-8 (assembly GCF_014163635.1). Lineage (NCBI taxonomy): Bacteria > Pseudomonadati > Pseudomonadota > Gammaproteobacteria > Alteromonadales > Pseudoalteromonadaceae > Pseudoalteromonas > Pseudoalteromonas sp. SR44-8. Next base: position 24,043 of record NZ_JACJDS010000053.1, on the reverse strand, counting down.
GAGCCACCCACTACGCGAGCAATTAGCCTAACGCTTACTAAAGCTAAAACCGATAAACCAAGCATAAAATGCCACATTTTAAAGGCATCTCGGGTTGTAGTCCCTTTGTCGAATAATTCGCGCAGTTCAATGCTTGCGTAAACAGCTACAATCAATATGAACATAAGCCAATGCAAAGCAATGGAGAGCGTATTGTAATGAGTTGTCGTGTTTTTTAAATTCATAATGCCTCTCGAAAAATGAAATTATACCAATCGTGTTAAGTTACTGACCATTTATAGCGACAGATAAATACAGTGATAACAAGGCATAAATTTTGACATGTAGTTGTTCTACTTGAAAAAATCATAACGCAGTTAGCGCTTTATTTAGCTCGCTAGAATGGTTAAATATTTAAGTCGATCGGTATTACATGGCTACTCATCAACCTACCTCTTATGTTTTGAGAGCTTGAAGAGGTAACCTCTACCCTTGTACGTATTAAATACTCCACATACAGTAACCTATCGTTACTAAGTATTTAGTGATCTAAAACATAAAATTTGTATTTCAAAAATCATGTTTAAATATGGTTGGTTAAGCGTAAACAGTAAAACTTAAAATAAACTTAAGTGATTGGCATAACAAAATAACAACCGTTGGTTACCTTTCGATAAGTATTTGCTAGTTAAACTAATAATTGAAAAGAAATTGAATTTACAACGTTTTTTACACTGTGGCTTTTGAATCAAACAATGCCAGTTCGAATCATGGCTAGCTTTTCAATACCGTGATCGGGCGTCCATCTTTTAAACTCAACAAAGTCATGCTTTTTATATAACTTAATAGCGGGCTCGTTAACTACTGCGGTTTCAACTATCGCTGTTGATGCTGTTTCAATAAAGTTAGTTAACGCATAGCGGATTAACTTATCGGCGATGCCTTTTCTAAAATGCTTTGGGTCAACCGTTAAGCTATTAATTTCTAATCGCTCATTGATAATTACCAGTTCAATAACCCCTGCAAGCTGAGTATCGTCATAAAATCCATAAAAAAGCGTTTGCGAATTGTGTATATCATTAACAGTGCGCGATAAAGGCGGAACATTCTGCGTACCTATTAATTCAGCTTCTATTTTATAAGAGCGTTGAAAGGTGGTGTAAATTTGCTTTGCGACTGCCTCATTTGCATTATCTAACTTTGCAATCATTGACTGAAATCCCTGTTGTAGCATTTTTAGTTGTATAGACTGCAGATAATAACATTCAGCCCGCACCATCTTTATAATTATTATTAACTTATCAACGTGCCAAATTTTATAAAGTGTTTTTAAAAGAGCTAGTTGAAGGAGCTGATTTAAGCCTTTTACTCAATCAGTCCCTCCTAAACTACACACTTTACTGTTGTGATCCTTGTACACCGTAAATTGCAGGGCGCTTTAGCTGGGCACTTAAAGGTAAATAACACGCCAGTGCGCCAAGGCTAATTACAAACAATAAAGTCATGAATAACATACCAAGCTGCATAATTTGCGGTACTCCATCCGCAATCAGTTGTAGTGGTTGTTGTAAAGCCAGCAATAACGCAATACTGAGTATTATACCCGTTACGATTGCGCTGCCATTTTGCTTAAATACTAACAAAAACAATGCCAGTGGCTTTGCGCCAACACACAAATGAATACCAATTTCAGCACGCCTTAATAACACTGAGTAGCGCATAATACCTATCAAACCAATACTGGTTAAGGCAATAGTGGCAGCAATGATCATCAGCGTTGTCGCCGATACTACATATTGACGAAACAGTGCTGTATCGCGCTGTGCATTTAATGGCGCTAATTGATGAACTGATAAGCCTGAATCAATAGATTGTAATAAGGTGTTAAGCGTATTTTTTGTTAAGTGCTGAGCATTTTTAAACTCGATAATAAATGAATTATAACCAGCACGAGTCAAATAAGCTTTAGGCTCAAGCGACGTTTTCCCCGGTATAAGCATTGTTTTAACTATGCCTATTATTACTAAATCATTTTCGCGCCCTGAAGTTATATCAAAACTCAAATGCATGCCCAATGCATTACCATCATTTGATAATTTTTCTGCTAGTACATCATTAATAATAATAACATTCGCATTACTTTTAGTATCCTCGTTTGTAAAACCACGTCCTTGTAATACGGGTTGTTTAAGTAATGAAAAATACTGCTCATCAACTGATTTACCATAAGGTAATACGTTTTGATTGCTTGCTACCTCAACCAATGACCAAGTAATTAAATTATCGTTTATAGGTGATGATGAACGACTTACTTGCCTAACCTCTGGCAGTAAAGCAAGCTCGTTAGCTACTTGCTCTAATAGCTGATTTGCTTTGTCTCTATCAGCTGCTACATGGCTTGCTACATTAACCTTTAAACTCGTTAATTGCTCAAGTGGCAGTGTGAAAGCCTCGTCAATATTACTTTTATTAACGCTAAAAACTAAAAAGTTAATAAACAATAATGTACACGCTACAGCTACTTGAAAAGCGACCAAGCCTTGCCATACGCGCTTGCCCACCTGCACTGTCGTCCCTTTACCTGCTGACTTTAAACTACTTATCAGTTGTTGGTAATTTACTATTCGCGTACATAAAAAAGCGAACAGCGTCGTTAATATTAAGCCGCTAACCAGTGTGATAAGGAATGATACTGCATTAATAGAAAGCTCATTGGCGCGCGGTAATATTGCCATGGCAAAATCGCTTAAGGTTGCTAAAAAAATCGCCGCTAACGCAAGGCCTATTATACTTGCTAAGCCTATTAGCAAGGCAATCTCCAGCCAAAACTGTTTAAACAAAGTAAACCGTGTTGCGCCCAGCGCCGCACTCAGTGCTAATGTGTGTTTACGCGCTGCAGTTCTTACAATAAACACGTTACTAATGTTTACACAGGCAATAATAACCAACCCCGTTACAGCTAAAATGAGCCAATAAATATTCTGCGGTGTCTCTTTTAATATTACTGTTTGCAAGGTGTTTAGCTCAAGTTCGATATGCCAACCTGCAAAGAATGCTTCGGTCGTAATATGCTGTTGCCATACATCATCCACATACTGCGATAACCTTTTACTCGCCTGCTCAATGCTTACATCGCTTGGTAATTTAGCCACAAAATGGCTGCGTGAGTAACGGTTCCACCAAAATGGTTTAGCCTCTGCAGAGGTTAAATTATAATCCCACGGCAACCATACGTCAGTGACCTGCCCTGTTTTGATAAGTGCAGGCGATTTAAAGTTGGCTGCAGCCACACCTATAATTTTGAATTGCTGAGCGCCCACACTAAGTGTTTGACCTATTATGTTTTCTTTACTGGCAAAGTCATTTTGCCATGTTCGATAACTTATAACGGCAACGGGGTTAAAACTATCAAGAGCTTCGGTTTGCGTAAAACCTCGTCCTAAATGTAGCTTAATTGCAAACATTTCAAACCACTGAGGGGTAACAAATGAGGTGTTTACTATGGGTAAGCCCGCTACATCATCAAGGCGTTGTTCACCGTAATACACCAACGCAGCTTGCTCAAATAATTTATGATTTTTATATAAATCAATCAGTGCAGGGTAATTAAAAGCGCGGGTATTAAGCGCCCCGGTTTGGTCTATTTGAGCATATTCAGCTTTTACTAACCGCATTTGCTCAGGGTATGGCAATGGTTTTAACAGCATAATATAGGCAAGTGTTAATACAGTAATTAATGCAGCTAAAACAATACTTAACGTCGCTACAACACTTAAACTGTAAACTTTATGATTAGTTATATTAAGTAATGCATTTTTTAAATTATAAGTCATTATGGCACTCCGTTAAGTTATCCCTTAATAGCCATTGACGTTTTATTATTTTTGGATATTCCATTTTACTCTCACTAAACAGGTTATTTAAGCACTTAGCTGATCTTTTATACCCACAGCCCCTAGCATCTCACCATCCAATAGCTTTAGTTGCCTTGTAGCCATATCACAGTAACGCGGGTCATGTGTCACCATGCAAATAGTGGTGCCGGCTGCATGTAGCTCACTTAATACGTGCATAACTTGATCTCCCGATTTTGAGTCTAAATTACCCGTTGGCTCATCAACTAATAATATTGCCGGTTCAGTCACCAGCGCTCGGGCTATCGCCACGCGTTGTTGCTGTCCTCCTGATAATTGGTTAGGTTTATGACTCATACGATGCCCAAGCCCTACTTTTTCAAGGCACGCTTTTACTTTTTCAGCAATCATTTGCTTGTTTGGTTTACAGTGGTGATAACGCAGTGGTAATGCCACGTTGTCGAACACACTTAACTCATCAATTAAATTAAATGATTGAAAAATAAATCCTATTTTTGCATTGCGAATTTCAGCAGCCTGATTTAGCGAAAGTGCAGAGACGTCTTTACCGTCAATTAAATATTCACCGCTGGTTGGCATATCAAGTAAACCCAATAATGAAAGTAATGTTGATTTACCACAGCCAGATGGCCCCGATATCGACAAGTATTCACCGCGATAAATACACAAATCAATACTACGCAGTGCATAGGTTTGTAACTCTTGGGTTTCAAATACCTTACTAATTCCTTTCATTGCTAATACGACATCGGCTTGGGTGTTCGTTATTTTTTGCTCTGTCATTATTTTTGTCCTGTTCATTAGTTAATTAGAATTTCGCTATTGCTGCGAGTAAGGTTGGTTAAATCTGAAATAATTAATTGCTGATCTAACTGTGCGCCGCTTAGTATTTCGATAAAGCGCCCAGCCTCGCGACCAAATTTGATATCAACCAAGTGTGCGCTTTGCTGCTGTGAGTTTACCTGATACAGATCTCTTACACTGTGCGGTTTTACGTTTGCTGGGCGCTCGATATAAGTAACATCTTTTAGCTGTGCGACCTTAATATTGGCATCGACGGTTAATTGCGGCCGAACATTTTCAGGGAGCTCTTTAGGCAACGATAACTCTACCTCTACTGTATTATTACTCACCACAGGGCTGATGCGTGACACCTTTGCCATAACAACACCGCGGCGTGTATCTACTTCTGCGAGCTGCCCTAACCGAATATCATCTACTTGATTTTGTGGTACTTGAATAATTGCAATTAATGAATCAACCGAGCCGATAAGCGCAATTTCTTGCCCTGCATTTACGCTTTGCCCAAGCTCAATCGGTAAACGCTGTAATACCCCATCCATTCCCGCTACTACAGATAGATTGGCCAATTGTGTTTGTGCCATAACTACTAACCCTTGTTGCTGTTTAATTTGCTCAAGCTGAATGTTTTCAGATTCTATGTGTACGGCTTTTAGTTGCTCTGAACGTTGCTTAGCTATTGCTAATTGCTGGCGAAGTTGTTGCTCGTCTAACACGCTACGCTGATAATTAAGCGTTGAGACTATGCCCCGTTCAACCAAACTGGTTTCAGCTTTTAATTTTAGTTTGGCATTTTCGTAAGCGGCATGGCTTTGTGCCACATGAGAGCGCTCGTTTAATAACTCGCGAGTATTGTTTAATCTTAACTGGCGTAAGTTAGCATTGAGTTTATTAAGTTCTTGCTGCGCATTTTCGAGCTGTTGCTCAAGCGCTGGATTGGCTAACTGCACAATCACTGAGTCACTGGTCACTATTGCGCCTGGTTTTAATAAAATAGCCTGCACAGTGGCCAACGTTTTTGCCGTAAGCAATTGCTGCTGCGCAGATTTAAGTTCACCATAACCTGTAACCGTAATCGCAAGCGCGCCTTGGCGTACATCACTAATAATAATATTACTGCGCGATACTGACACACCTACTTGACTGCTGCGCTGATAAATCACTGCCACAATTAAAATAACAGCCAGTAATAAAATTAGCTTATGCCAAAGCGATAACTGCTTGACTACTTTTGTTTTTACTATGTCCATATTGCACCGCATTATGCTTTGTATATCTAAGCTATAGCGAAACACGTGCCAACATTAAAAATCAATAAATACAAACAATTACAAGTATGTACTATTTAAAAATTCTTATTGAGCGGCGATACCGGACTCCTCAGTATCAATTTGAGACTGGCCCTAGTTAAAGGCTTTCACTTCGACAGACACGCTAACCCAAAATCGGACGCAAGCAGTCCGTAATCGGACTGGAACACCTACTGAAATCACCTTTAAATAGCTAACAAGCTGAAATACAAAAATAAAATTACTGGCATAGAAATCGCTATACGCTACAATCAACCTGTGCTTATTCACCTATTTGGAAGTTTATGCCTGCCACTATTTTGATCATTGAAGATAGCCCCGAAATCCGCCTAAGCGCGCGCTTTATTTTAGAAGATAACGGCTACCAAGTGCTCGAATGCGACTCACCTTTTAGCGCGCAAGCAGTAGTTAAAGATAGCCAAGCGATTGACCTTATTTTGCTCGATATGAATTTTACCCGCGACACCACATCAGGTGACGAAGGTTTGGCGTTTTTACAGCACTTACATAAACAACAGTTAGATATCACTGTCATCGCAATGACTGCGTGGTCGAGCGTAGATCTAGCGGTTCGCGCTATGCAACACGGTGCGTGTGACTTTATTGAAAAGCCATGGCAAAACCAGCGCTTATTAAAATTGCTCGATCAGCAACTCACACTTAAAAAGTTAAACAAACAAAATCAAAAGTTGCTGCAACAGCTTAACGATCATGCCTCGCCTGCATTTGTGTATCAGTCACACGCTATGCAACAACTGATAAGTCAGTTAGCTAAGGTAGCTAAAACCGATGCCAACATTTTACTAACCGGTGAAAATGGTACGGGTAAGAGCCAATTAGCACAATGGCTTCATCAGCAGTCAACGCGCCATACACAACCGTTTATTGCAGTGAATATGGGGGCTATTGTTGAATCGTTATTTGAAAGCGAAATGTTTGGTCATAAAAAAGGCGCGTTTACTGATGCTAAAAATGAGCGCATTGGCCGCTTTGAACTGGCCGATAACGGCAGTTTATTTTTAGACGAAATAGCCAATATACCACTACCACAACAAGCAAAATTATTACGGGTACTCGAAAGCCAAGAGTTTGAGATGGTTGGCGCGAGTCACACTAAAAAAACCAATGTACGCTTGATCAGTGCCACCAATGGCGATATTGCCACACTGATAAAACAAGGCCAGTTTAGAGAAGATTTATACTATCGGATAAACACTTTGGAGTTTGTAATACCGCCACTACGCGAACGCATTGAAGATATAGTGCCTTTGTGCGAGCACTTTATAAATTTACATGCTAAAAAATACTCAAGCACCATACTTACATTGAGTGAATGCGCTAAACAGGAATTAAACCACTATACTTGGCCGGGCAATGTACGCGAGCTAAGCCATGTGATTGAACGGGCAATATTGTTAGCAACAACCGACACATTGACCGCCGATGACTTAAACCTGCACAGCAGTCAAATCAATAACACATTACCACTAATGACACTAGAGCACGCAGAGCGCCAATTAATTGATTTAGCCCTCAAGCAGACCCAAGGCCATATTCCTAACGCCGCTAAATTATTAGGTTTAGGTAAATCTTCTATGTATCGTCGCCTTGAAAAATACGGGATTACCGTATGAAAAGCAGTATGACACTTAGTTGTCTTTATCACTCATCGCTGGAACGCAGTTTAATTGGCTTTGCATTTTTTAGTAGCACTTTAGCAGCGTTGGGGTGCTATTTTATTGGCCAATATTTTGCTTTATCTGTTGTTACTTCTGCCGTTATCTCAATCCTATTTTTAGCTATTTATCTTAAGCTGTTTATTCGTACCTATAAAAAAGTGATCAACAGCTTTAACCGCAATTACGCCCACCTAGATGCCATTTTAAACGAAGATTATAACCAGCTCGTTAAGCCCAGCTATCAGGCGGGGAGTATTCACCAATTACAACAAAGCTTGATTGAGTTAAGTGAAGAGTTATTTAAAAAGAAGTCGCGATACGATCAGCATGTTTTTTTGGTGTACCAATTAATTGAGCATTTTAATGTGCCGATCATGGTGCTCGATCAACATAATAAGCTCAGTTATGCCAATAATGCGTTTAGCGAATTTAAACAGACTCAATGGCAAACCTTACGCTATGCAAGCGCTGAACAATTAGGGCTTACAAAGCAAGACGCACATTGGCAATTTAGCGATGTTATTACAGCCCAGCAATGGCAAATACGCCACAGTGAATTTATAGAGCAAGGCAGCTGTCATCAACTTATTGTTATGATCGACATCACCTCAGCCCTTCGCGAAAGCCAACTGCAAGCATGGCAGCAAATTATTCGCGTACTCGGTCACGAAATTCGCAACTCACTCACACCAGTTACTGCAATGGCTGAAAATCTCGCCGTGAAGCTCACCGAGCCACGACAAATACAAGCACTTAATGTTATAAGTGAGCGCTGTAATTATCTTAATGAATTTGTCACGCGCTATGGCGATATAAATAAACCACTGGCACTTAATATAGTAGCAATAGACACCGACACATTTTTAAAACAAGTGTGCGCAATATACCCTGACGTTGCATTTAGCTGCGTAACAGACGCCGCAACTTTTAAGGCCGACCGCACGTTTATTCATCAAGTCATGATCAATCTAATAAAAAATGCCATCGAAGCAAGCACCCCGCCCGTTAAAATAACATTAGGTGTGCATAAGCAAGGAAAAGTAAGCTGCATCACCATTGATGATAACGGCCAAGGCCTTGCCAACCCCGATAACATATTCGTGCCGTTTTACACCACTAAACAACAAGGTCAAGGGATTGGTCTAAGCTTTTGTCGCAACGTGATAGAGCAGCATCATGGTAGTTTGAGCTTAGCGAATAAAGAAAAACACCAAGGTGCAGTCGCAACAATACTATTGCCAGTGTAGCTAGCTTCGAAAAGAAATACTAAAAAGAACATTTAGTTTAATCAGCGAATACTTTGTAAAAGCAGCCCCTATTCTAAAAAACAACGATAAAAAAACCTGTACGCCCTCAAACTCAACTTCATGTAATACGCTGTAATATGTCTTTTGTGGTGGTCATTCTACAATTTCACTCGGTTACTGAGTAACCATATAACAGTGCGAATGCAATCTACAAAAGGAACAAGAAAATGTCTGATGAAAGCTTATATCTCGTTAAATTACAATTTCAATCTGGTGTTGTTGGTGGTGGCTCTATGGAAATTCAGTTTGCTGTAGATCCAAAAACAGGTTCATTAAATGGTCGAGCGAATGGCAGCATCCAAGAAGGAACGCAGCATTCACCTCATTTCACCGCTAGCGCATCAGGCCATATGCATGCAACTGGCTATAATGATGTAACTAAAGTTGGCGCGCTAACAGGTCAAGCAGTGGTGTCTTTTCCACCACCTGCAATTGGTAGTTACCAGTCACCTTTTACGGCAAGCTTTGGCGTTGATAATCAATGGAATGGCAAAGGCAGTTTTTCAGTGGGTGATAATACCTACCAATGCAAAGTGACTCTAATTGACTAAATAGAACATAGTTTGCTCTACTAGATTAAATTAAGCGGCGTATAGTAACTTTGAACGTCGCTTAGCTCTCACCTGTTTAGGTTTTCTTGGCTCACGTTTTAACTAAAGCTGAAGGTAAACAAGTCCGCACGACTAAAACTATATTTAAAGTATCTGTTGATTTAATACTGAGCAACTTGCTTCTATTTGATAAGTGCGCTGAAGAACAGTGTGAATTTGCTTTACGACTGTCCTTGTATGCATTACCTAGATTTTTAATCAATAAGTTAAGTTCTCTGCCAACTTGTTTTATGGCTCAACTTATCATGTATCGCGTTTTTAAAAGGCTTATTACCGTAACTCATAAACACTAGATAAATTTACACTTATATAATATAGAGCTTATTAACCATGCACTTCTGTGATGCAAGTAAATGCTGCGATGCTCTAAACATAGAACAACACAGCTTACTGGTTAAATGCTATTGTACTAATCCGCCATCAGCAATATTCCATTCATGTATGTTAGTGAGAATATCGCGTCCAGTTTTTCCAGCTTCAGAATACTGGCTATTACCAGCATGAAAACCAATTTTTAGCGGTGGAGTCGATAACTTACTCCAGCCATTGAGTAGAGCATCGTAGTTTTCAACCGACAATGCAATCCCTTCAAACATGCTACGCATATCACTGAGGTTAGAAATATCCCAATCACTTAAGTTCTGATCAAATGAAACCGCATTGCGAAACATACTGTTCATATAGGCAACGTCGGACACATTCCAGCGGCCAATGTCTTGATTAAATGCTGATGCACCATCAAACATATTGCCCATATAAAATACAAACCCAACTTTCCAATCACCTAAGTCTTGATTAAATGACACTGCATTAGCAAATAGTCCTGTCATCCTATAAACACCGCCAACTGTCCATCTGCCTATTGGTTGGTTGAATTGACTGGCATTATTAAACATGCGTATCATGTCTTTTAAGCTCGCTGTATCCCAATTGCTAATATCTTGATTAAAGTTCGTTGCACCATCAAACATATGCCCCATTCTTACGACACGAGACACATCCCAGCTTTCAAGAGCTTGATCAAATAAAATAGCACCTTGAAACATACCGGTCATATCAGTAATAGTAGAAACATCCCAATCGTTTATGTCTTGATTGAACGATTGCGCATACGAAAACATGTAAGAGAGATTCGTGACGTTTGATAAGTCAGGTGTATCTAAGGCATTAATAACAAGGTTAGAGCAGTTTATAAATGCACGCTCCATTGATGACCAACGAATATCACCCCACTGCTCTATGGTTAATAATTTGTTCCAATCAGCTTGCGTTTCATCAAAGTAAAAACGTGGGAAGTCACCACTTATTTTAATAGTATAGGTTCCGCTGGTGTCGTATGTGTGGGTAATTGTATTAACAACATTGCGGTCGATAGTGCCATCGCCCCACTCTATCTGGAAGTTATAACCTTCACCTTTCGTTGCAATTTTAATTGTATTAGCATCTGTTGAGAACAGTTGTGTATTATCCGTTTTCCAGGTTGTGATAAATTCACGAGGTATAACCACCTCAACAGTGCGCTCAATACTTGCCGTGTTTCCTGCTTTATCTGTTGCAGTATAGGTAACTATGTATACACCTGTGTTCTTAACGTCCACTTCACCAAATACTGTTGCACTGATTGCACCATCAAAGTCATCAAGTGCCGACGCCCCTTGCTCTGAGTACTCTTCATTTAAAAATAGCTTAATATACTCTTTACCAATGAGAGTAAGCAGCGGTGGCGAGGTGTCTTTAGCCTCAAGTACTGTCACTTTTCGGGTAATTGAACCCGTATTACCAGCGGAATCGACTGCAGTATATGTAATTGTGTAGTCGCCGTGCGTACTTTCGTCCACAGAGCCTGAAATAGCGACACTGACTGTTCCATCCACATTGTCTTGTGCTTGCGCCCCTAGTTCTTGGTATGATTCGCCCAGCTCAAGAGAAATAGACTTTTCACCATTCAACGTTATAGTTGGCGCTTGTGTATCGTCGGGTGCAACCACTGTAATTGTTCTAATTACACTTGAAGAGTTTCCCGCGCTGTCAGTAGCAGTGTATGTAAACGTATATACACCAGCTTGATTAAGGTTCAAAGAGCCTGACACGCTAACACTTACGCTACCGTCTTTATCGTCTGAAGCAGATGCACCTAACTCTTGGTAGCTATTGCCTATATTGAGCGTAATAGCTTGCGAACCGTTTAAAGTAATAACAGGCGCTGTTATATCTAGGTTTGAATTAGTTCCTGTGTCAGATTTTTCTGCACTACCAGAGCCACCGCCACAAGCAGATAATGTAAACAGAATGCACAAAATAAAAATATGCTTAAAGATAAATAAGCGATTAGTCGTCATTTTTTTTCCTTTAAAATGCCTCAATGTACGAACTTTGAGTAAGGGTAAGTAATAAAGTAAAAATATATTTAGGGCGCGCATTCTACTATACCCACAATAGGTAATCTGTATTTATTTACCAATAGACTATTGTTGATAAGTTTTTTAATCAGCATGAGGGAAAGTTAAAACGATACGGATTGGCTAAAAAAGCTATGGTTCATCGTCAAATATTGGTTTGAGTGGCGCTCGAGTCCGCATTTCACTTTTAAACTTGAAACCATAATTCATCCATGAAGCTGCATCCATCGTTCATCCATGAACTCACTTCGAGCAACTGCGAAACTACGTTTCGGTTTACTCTCACCCAGCAGGCGGGCTTTAACTCGTAACAGCGCCACTCCGGGTGGCGCTCGAGTCCGCATTTCACTTTTCTATAGGCATAAAAAAACCCTTGCTAAAAAGCAAGGGCTATCAAAAGTGGTACCAGCGGCCGGACTTGAACCGGCACGCCTTGCGGCAGGGGATTTTGAATCCCCCATGTATACCAATTTCATCACGCTGGCATCATTTTTCTTTAACCTTCTAACATGAGAAGATAAAGAAAAACCACTTTAGAGCTAGGACTTATCAAGCTGTCTTTGTCTCTATGCCATGCATTATACAAACAATAAGAGGAGCAGCAAGCGTTTTTTACAAAACCACGATCAACCGCTTAACAATTGAGCAACCATTAACATTCACTCATAAAAGCGACTAGCTAGTATTTGTCTCGCTATTTGCTAAACTAGCGCACATATTAACTTTGTGAGTTTATTTATGTCTGCTGAATTTCCGCGTGCGAGCTTTTGGCGTCGCTTTGCGTCGTTAGTTTACGATACGTTAGCTATTATTGCATTTGCTATGCTAAGCGTTGTTTTGTATTTGTTTGCCGTACAAGGGCTTATTTCACTTGAGGTTATTAGTTTAAATGGTGCTGAGGATGTGTCTGCGCTAATTCAAAATTCACTATTGTTATCAGGTCTTCGCAGTACACTTTTAGTCGTTGTAGCGTTAGTGTTTTTTGGCTATTTTTGGACTAAGAGTGGCCAAACGATTGGTATGCGCGCATGGCGTTTAAAAGTACAAACTCGCGATGGTAAGCTAATTAGTTGGTCACAAGCCGTTATTCGTAGCGTAACCGCATTACTTGGCTTGGGTAATTTAGTGGTATTAGTTGATTTTAAAAACAAACGAGCGCTGCAAGATTACCTGTCTAAAACCGAGGTTGTTGCGCTAACAAAAGAAGAAAACAAACGAATTTATCGTTCTTTAGATTAGCAATAAGGAGCTAGGCTGCTAGCTCCCCATTATCAATTTCGCTTATTAAGCAAGTAAGTCGCAAAACCTATAAATATTATGCTTGGTAAAGTCGCCCCGATTATCGCAGGGATTTGATACACCATCACCACAGGACCAAATATTTCATTGGTTAGGTGAAATGCAATACCGGTTACTACGCCCATTACAATCCGCGCGCCCATCGTCACTGTACGCAGTGGGCCAAATATAAACGACAGCGCCACTAATAACATCACCGCTATCGATACTGGCTGCATAATTTTACGCCATAAAGCCAGCTCATAGGTGCTGGTATCTTGCTCATTTTGTTTTAAATAACCTAAATACGACCAAAGTCCTGTGAAAGAAAGCGCCTCTGGTTTTACCGATACTACACCCAGCTTTTCAGCTGTAAGTTGTGATTCGTAAAACTCTTCATCTTGTTGATGTGTACTGATCAACTCTTCACTGAGTTGCAGTTTACTTACATCACGAAGTAACCAACCATCTTTACGGCCTACTGCTTCGCGAGCTTTAGTAATTTGTGTAAGTTGTAGTGATTTATCAAAATGATACATGTTCACACCGTGTAATACGCCGTTTTGGTCAACATCTTCTATATTAATAAAGTTATTACCATCTTTAGCCCATACACCTTGCTGAGCGTTAAATACATCGCCACCGTGTATAGCTTGATTACGCATTTCTTTCGCTTTGAGCTGTGCGGCCGGTGCGCCCCACTCGCCTAATACCATCATACAAAGCGCCATAAATATTGCAGTTTTCATCACTGAGACAATAATTTGCAAACGCGACATACCAGCAGCTTGCATAACCACCAGTTCACTATTTGACGCAAGTGCTCCAAGACCTGTTAAGCCACCAATTAAAGCGGCCATTGGGAAGAACACCACAAGATCGCCAGGCATGCTATATAATGTATATAACAATGCAGTTGCAATATCATAGCTACCGCGACCGACTGATTTAAGCTGCTCAATAAATTTAATCAGGGTACTGATCCCCACCAAGACCATCAAAGCAAAACCAGTGGTTTGCAAGATGCTACGGCCTAAGTACCAATCAAGCATTTTCATCATGCGCCATACTCCCGCTTAGTCAACACAGCTTTTAGCCAAGCACCGAGTGGCCGCCCTTTAATGATCAAAAAGCCGCCGATAAATAACGCCGTAAAGTGGATCCACCATAGGCCAATTGAAGGCGGAATTTTACCATCCTCAACTGCAAATTTTGCTGCATTCAATAAGATGAAATAACCTAAATACAAGCTTATGGCAGGTACTAACTTGGCAAACTTACCTTGGCGCGGATTAACGACACTCAGCGGTACTGCTAATAAAGTAAGTAGCGGAATAGAAAGCGGAATAGCAAGACGCCACTGCCACTGAGCAATCGCATCAGTCGTTTTCATCGCAAACAAATCAATGGTCGGCACAGCTTCAAGTTTGCGGCGTTGATGTTCTATCTCTTGCTCACGGATTTGTACACTATAGCCATCAAATTCGGTTAAATTGAGCGCTGGCGTTTCGCCGTCAGTTTCGTAACGCTTACCGTCACTGAGCACCAATTGCTGCTCACCGCTTTCTTGCTCGACCACCACACCCCGCTGCGCATATACTAACCGTGCGAGATTGTCTTTTTCACTATCGGGTAGTTGTGCTACAAATACTTTGTGTAATTCTTTGCCGCCGTTTTCGATATTGTGAATAAACACCACCGCTTTTTCGTTCCCTGTTTGTTGAAAGCGCCCAGCACGCAGCGCTGATAACCCGGCATCCGCTTTGGCTTGTTCTTTCAATTGATATTCTTGTTCACTCGCCCATGGGGCTATATATAAAGTCAGTACTCCCGCCAATAGCGCTAGTACCACACTAGAAACTAAGGTTACACGCACTACGTACCATTCACTAACGCCACAGGCTTTGAGAACAGTCATTTCACTGTCGGCATAAATGCGACTGTAGGCGAGAATAATCCCTAAAAAGATACTTAGCGGTAGTATTAATGATGCCAATTGCGGTAACTTTAGTGCAATCATCGACAGTACTAACTTAGCAGGAATACCGCCTTCAGAGGCGTCGCTTAGAATAACAACAAACTTTTGCGACAAAAAAATTGTCATCAAAGTTAAAAATACGGCGACCTGAGACTTTAAAACTTCAGTGGTCAAATAACGGAAAATTAGCAATGATCGCCCCTGTTAAACATGATGTTTTACTTCAAGAGTAAGAAAATTTGAGTAAACTTAAGGTTTTATTATATGTCATCAACATTAAATATCATACCTAGCAACTCGATATATTGTCGCATTAGTGGTATTGATGGCTACAAAAGTATAAAGTTCAAATACACATAATGAGTCAGCGTTTATAAGCTAATATTAAGCTAGTATCTGGATTTTTATTTTATTACCCTTATTTAAGGGTTAAATGACTCAAAATTAGGAGTGACAATGGAATTTAGCGTAAAAAGTGGTAGTCCTGAAAAGCAACGTAGCGCATGTATTGTAGTTGGCGTTTATGAGCCACGTCGTTTATCCCCCATTGGTGAACAACTCGATAAAATCAGTGATGGTTATATCTCTAATTTATTGCGTCGCGGCGACCTTGAAGGCAAGCCGGGACAAGTGCTGTTATTGCATCATGTACCCAATGTGTTAAGTGAACGCATACTATTGGTCGGCTGTGGTAAAGAGCGCGAGCTAGACGACAAACAATACAAACAAATTATTTCAAAAACTATCAATACCCTAAATGAAACTGGGTCGATGGAAGCGGTATGCTTTTTAACTGAGCAACATGTTAAAAGTCGCGACACCTACTGGAAAGTCCGCCAAGCGGTCGAAACCACCCAAGACTGCTTGTACACATTTAACCAATTAAAAAGCAAAAAAAGTGACCCGCGTCGCCCGCTGCGTAAAATTGTGTTTAACGTGCCAACTCGCCGCGAACTTACCATTGGTGAAAGCGCCATTGAACATGGTCTAGCGATCGCTGCAGGTAGTAAGTTATGTAAAGACGTAGCGAACATGCCGCCAAACATCTGTAATCCTGCATATTTAGGTGAACAAGCGCAAGAACTTGCAGCTAACTTTGACAACGTTACAGTTGATATAATTGGCGAAGATAAAATGGCAGAGTTAGGTATGAATTCATACTTAGCAGTTGGTCGTGGTAGTGATAACGAATCTATTATGTCGGTAATTAACTACCAAGGCGGCGCGAAAGATCAAGCCCCAATCGTGCTAGTTGGTAAAGGTTTAACCTTTGACTCAGGTGGTATTTCACTCAAACCAGGCGAAGCCATGGATGAAATGAAATACGACATGGGCGGTGCAGCCGGTGTTATTGGCGCAATGCGTGCTTTGGTGCAAATGCAATTACCGATTAACGTAATTGGTGTACTCGCAGGTTGTGAAAACATGCCAAGCTCGAATGCTTATCGTCCGGGTGATATTTTGACCACTATGTCAGGGCAAACAGTTGAAGTACTAAATACCGACGCTGAAGGCCGCTTAGTATTATGTGATGCACTCACTTATGTTGAGCGCTTTGAACCTGAAACCGTGATTGATGTCGCTACTTTAACTGGCGCTTGTATTGTTGCCCTTGGCGCTCATGCAACGGGGTTATTATCTAACCACAACCCACTGGCACATGACTTGTTAAAAGCATCTGAGCAAAGTGGCGACCGTGCGTGGCAGTTGCCACTGTGGGATGATTATCAAGATCAACTAGAAAGCCCATTTGCTGATTTTACTAACTTAGGCGGCCGCTCTGCGGGAACGATAACAGCAGCATGCTTCTTATCTAAGTTTACTAAAAAGTATAACTGGGCCCATTTAGATATCGCAGGCACTGCTTGGCGCAGTGGTAAAAACAAAGGCGCAACAGGTCGACCGGTGCCAATGCTTACGCAATATTTACTCAACCGTGCCGGTGTAAGCGAAACCAGCCAAGATTAAACCCCGCGTTTAACAATACATTGTAAATTTAAATAAGGCGCTTTTTAGCGCCTTATTTATTCCCCACTTATTAACGTATAAATTAGCGTATTAATTGAAGCAAAACGCGTTATATGGCAAAATCCCTGCTTTGATTTAAGTATTATTTTCAATACTGTGGGAAGCCCCGATACAATGAGCATGAACGCCCAGTTTTTCGTTCTAAAGCAACAAGATGAGTCATTAGCCAAGGCTGATGATCACTTTAGCTTAGCGGCTGATATTGCTGCTGAACAGTATCGTCTTGGTCATCGTATCTTTATTTACGTTGATGATCTTGAAATTGCCCATGCCATTGATGAAACTATTTGGTCATTCGACCCCGACAGTTTTGTGCCTCACAATCTCCAAGGTGAAGGTCCAAAAGGTGGTGCGCCCGTTGAAATAGGTACTACCCCGCCAGTCGGTAATCGTAAAGTTTTAATTAACTTGGCTGCACAATTGCCGGACTTTATTCGTCGGTTTAACCAAGTTTTTGATTTTGTGCCCGTTGAAGCCACTGCTAAACAAGCTGCCCGTGAGCGCTTTAAAAAGCTACGCCAACTCGGTGCTAATATCACCACGCAAGATATTAATAGCTAACATACCTTTTGTATAAATAGCTAACTAACTCATTTAAGTACTTATTTAAGGTTCTGTGTAATGGATAAAACCTACAATCCGCAAGATATTGAACAGTCGTTATACCAAGACTGGGAACAAAAAGGCTACTTCAAACCATCAGGTAAAGGCGATGCATATTCAATTATGATCCCGCCACCCAATGTCACTGGTAGCTTACACATGGGCCACGCTTTCCAAGACACCATTATGGATACCTTAACGCGTTTTAAACGTATGCAAGGTAATAACACATTATGGCAAGTAGGTACTGACCACGCAGGTATTGCTACGCAAATGCTGGTTGAACGTAAACTCTCTGCTGAAGAAGGTAAAACACGCCACGACTTAGGCCGTGAAGCTTTCATCGACAAAATTTGGCAGTGGAAAGAACAATCTGGCGGGACTATCACAAAACAACTTCGTCGCCTTGGCGCATCGGTTGACTGGGATCGTGAACGTTTCACTATGGATGACGGCTTATCAGAAGCAGTTAAAGAAGTGTTTGTACGCTTACACAAAGAAGATTTAATTTATCGTGGTAAGCGCCTAGTAAACTGGGATCCAAAGCTACACACGGCTATCTCTGATCTTGAAGTTGAAAACAAAGACAAACAAGGCCACATGTGGCACCTACGTTACCCATTGGCTGATGGTGTTACAACCCAAGACGGTAAAAACTACATTGTAGTGGCAACGACTCGCCCAGAGACCATGCTTGGTGACTCAGGCGTTGCAGTAAACCCAGATGACGAACGCTATCAAGACTTGATCGGTAAAGAGATTTTACTGCCGATTGTTAATCGTCGAATTAAAATTGTTGCTGATGAACATGCCGATAAAGACAAAGGCACTGGTTGTGTAAAAATCACGCCAGCACACGACTTTAACGATAACGAAGTTGGTAAACGTCATCAAATGCCGTTGATCAATATCTTCGATAAAGATGCCGCTATTCTAAGTCAAGGCGAAACGTACACCTTTGATGGTAAAGAGCTTGAGTTTGATGCACCAATTCCTGAGCGCCTGCATGCTCTTGACCGCTTCGATGCACGTAAAGCAATTGTGGCTGAATTTGAACAGTTAGGCTTACTTGAAAAGATTGAAGATCACGCTCTAACCGTACCTTACGGCGACCGCTCAGGTGTGGTTATTGAACCGCTACTTACTGACCAATGGTATGTACGTGTTGCACCACTGGCTGAGCCTGCAAAAGACGCAGTAAAAAATGGCGATATTCAATTTGTACCTAAGCAATACGAGAACATGTATTTCTCGTGGATGAACGACGTACAAGATTGGTGTATTTCGCGCCAGCTGTGGTGGGGTCACCGCATTCCAGCTTGGTACGACAGCGAAGGCAACGTTTTTGTTGGCCGTGATGAAGCAGAAGTACGTCGTGAAAACAACATTGCTGATAGCGTAACACTTAGCCAAGACGAAGATGTACTCGATACCTGGTTCTCATCAGCACTTTGGACTTTTTCAACCCAAGGCTGGCCTGCGAACACAGATGATTTGAAAACTTTCCACCCGTCTGACGTATTGGTAACTGGTTTTGATATTATCTTCTTCTGGGTAGCGCGCATGATCATGATGACCATGCATTTCATCAAAGATGATAACGGCAAGCCACAAGTGCCCTTTAAAACGGTTTACGTTACGGGTCTTATTCGCGATGAAAATGGCGATAAAATGTCAAAATCTAAAGGTAACGTACTTGATCCAATCGATATGATTGACGGTATCGACCTTGAAAGCTTAGTAACAAAACGCACCAGTAACCTGATGCAAGAAAAAGTCGCTAAGAAAATCGAAAAAGATACTCGTAAAACCTTTGATAACGGCATTGAAGCCCACGGTACAGATGCACTGCGCTTTACTTTAGCGGCAATGGCATCGACTGGTCGTGACATCAACTGGGATATGAACCGCCTTGAAGGTTACCGCAACTTCTGTAATAAGTTGTGGAACGCCAGCCGTTATGTACTAATGAACACCGAAGAGCAAGATTGTGGCTTTACAAATGATGCAGTTAAAGAGTATTCACTTGCTGATCGTTGGATCTTAGGCCAATTTGAAGCAACTGTTAAAACCTATACTGAGCACTTAGATAACTACCGTTTTGACCTTGCAGCAAATACGCTTTATGAGTTCACTTGGAACCAATTTTGCGATTGGTACTTAGAGCTGACAAAGCCTGTATTATTCAAAGGCAATGAAGCACAACAACGTGGTACGCGTCATACACTGATCACTGTGCTTGAAAGCCTACTGCGCTTAATGCACCCAATGATGCCATACATTACCGAAACGATTTGGCAACGTGTTGCGCCACTGGCAGGTCTTGAAACAGCGAACACTAGTATCATGGTACAAGCCTTCCCTGTTTACAATGAAGCTAACGTTGATGCAAAAGCAATGGATGATTTAGAGTGGGTTAAGCAATTCATTTTAGCCATTCGTAACATTCGTGGTGAAATGGATATTAGCCCAAGCAAGCCGTTATCAGTATTACTAGCAAATGCATCTGCGGATGATGTACGTCGTATTGAAGAAAATAAATCTTTCTTAGCATCACTTGCTAAAATTGAAGAATTTACGCTGCTTGATAACAAAGATGACGCACCTGCATGTGCAACATCTTATGTTGGTAACCTTGAGATCATGATCCCAATGGCAGGTCTAATCGATGTTGACGCCGAACTTGCACGTATTGCTAAGCAGCTTGAAAAAGCCGAAAAAGGCCTAGCTCAAGTGCAAAATAAACTAGCAAACGAAAAGTTTGTTAACAATGCACCTGAAGCAGTCCTTGCTAAAGAAAATGAGAAACTTGCAGAGTTCTCAGATGCGAAAGCAAAACTACTTGAGCAAAAAGCCAAGATCGAAAGCTTGTAACTAGATGCGGGGAACCCCGCACAGCTAGACACAAAAAAAGCCGCGTTAATAAATAACGCGGCTTTTTATTTGCGCGGGATAAACCCGCGCCTACAAATTAAAACGTGTAGTTATACTGCGCACCAAATAAGTATGCATGGCCTTTTGATTCAAAGCCCCACTGCTGACCTAAGCCATCAGATTCAGTAAAGTTTTGTGTTTTACCACGGAGAATACTCATACCAATATCTAGGTTTGCTTGTTCGCTCATGGTGTAGTTAACACCAAACGAGTACCAAAAACGGTCAGTATCAGGGATAGAAATCGACAGGTGTTTTTGATCGGCTGGTGATTCATCATAAGCAATACCAGCACGTAATAGTACAGCATCGTTAAACTGATAATCGCCACCGATTGAGTAACGCATTGAGTTTGAGAAGTGCTCATCTTTAGAGAATACAGGTGTATCTTTGCCTGGAACATAAGCTTCTAGCTTTTGGAAACTATCCCAACCAGTCCATAATACACTGTAGTGTAAGCCTGTTTTCTCATCTAACTGGTGTGTACCAGAGAACTCAGCAATCGCAGGGAGAGTGATTTCAACACTTCCAGGTACACTTACGCCAGCTAGGCCACCGATTTGTGCAGGTAATTGGTTAGAAAACTCGCCATCAAATGTGATATCTGTCTCGCTACGATAGTTAAAACCAAAGCGACTATTTTCATCAATCTGATAGCTAGCTCCTAAGTTCCAACCAAAGCCAGTATCATCGCCTTCTAAATGTACTGCTTGAGTTTGTGCTGGTAAACCTAATGGATTGGCACCAAAGTTACGAATGATTTTCGCATCTGCATAAACATAGTTTAAGCCAAGGCCAACACTAAATTGCTCATTGATTTTGTATGAACCACTTACGTTCATATTTACAGTAACAATCTCTGTTTCACCAGCAAGCTGGCCTGCAGGGTAATCTGCTTCAAATTCAGTTGATAAACCAAAATTTGAAAACGCACCAAAACCAACAGCAAACTTGTCATCTATAGGCATTACAAAATAACCTGCAGGAACAAAAGCGGCTGGCGCAATACTGCTGTCGTTTAGTTGACCAGGGTTAACTGATTGATTACTAGCTTCAGTGCCACGAAGGCTGACATCTGGAATGACAGCAATACCTGCAATACTTAGCTGCTGCTCTTTAAATACAGACATAAGAGCTGGATTACGCGCAACTACAGAGGCATCATCAGCCACTGCTGCTTCACCAGCATATGCACGCCCTAAGCCAGAGGCATTTTGCTCTGCAAGCTGGAAAGCCGCTGCAAACGTATCTGCAGACATAACAGCAAGTGATGCTGCAATTAAAGTTTTTGTAAATTTCATTGTGTTTCCTTAACCAAACAAAATGCTTGGGTTCCCATGTGTTGTCTCTAATTATTAGGAGTAAGTTACTTCAAAACCTTTGCACAGTACCTTACTTTTAAATAAAAAACTGTAACAAAGCGTTAAAAAACCCCATAAAAACCATTTTTTAACAGCAAAGTAACAGTTTTTTAAAACTCATCGGATAAGCTGCTGCGAAAAACTCATTTGCAATTAATTATCATTTAGATTGACTTGTTTGATAAGCACTATTAGACTGCCAAACAGGACTAGCAAAGGAGATGAAGCGGTGGAGATAGGATTAATTATTGCTGCGTTGGCTTTTTGTGGGGTAAGTGTATATTGCTTTTGCAAAGCTAATTTTTGTGCCTGCACTAGAGATGGTGAATGCGATAACCCTGTTAACCATTATTGGTTAGGTGCTATTGTTTGTGCTTTAGTCGCACTAGTGTGCTGCTGCAGTGCGTTACATTCAGAGAATGGGACTTTATTGTGGCTATTATTAATGGTGAGTTGCTTCAGTGGTGCGCTATTATCGGCTAAGCAATCAACTAAAAAACACTGTAACAAAGCAATAACCAAAAAACCGCTTAAACCAACAGATGCTCTTTTAACAAACGAGCCAAATTAAGCTGATAATCTAATGGTTTGATACTCGCTAAAATCTTTAAGTCATGATCTGGTGAAGTTAAATCAACATCTTTTGCCGTAATATGATGACTATGCTTAGCATTATAGAAAACTTTAACTTTAGGTTGAATGGGGTTCTGATGATTACCTTCAGTTACTAATGCCAATCGTTCATTGGTTAATTTAACAATCGTACCGACCGGATGCACACCTAAACACTTAATAAACCGCTGTACTAACTCACCATCAAACATGTGTTTATTAGCTAATAAATAGCGCAATGCGTTGATCGGTTCATCACCAATTTGATGGGGTCTATCTGCGGTCATTGCATCATAAACGTCAACTATCGCCATAATTCGCGCTGGTCGACTAAGTTTTTCGCCCTGCAGACCTCGAGGATAACCACTGCCATCTAAGCGCTCATGGTGATTAACTATCATATCAAGCATTAATGGGGTAATGCCTTTTTCGCCTTTTACCAAGCCTAAACTTTGCGCTACATGCTTTTTAATCGCCTGCATCTCAAGCTTATTTACTTTCTCAGGTTTAGAAAAAATCCCTTGTGGTAATTTAGCTTGGCCTAAGTCATGTAGCAAGGCCCCCATGGCCAGCTCTTGTACAACACTTTCTTTGTAACCTAAGTACTTGGCAAATACAGTGACAAAAATGGCGCAGTTAGTCATATGTCGCCAATTGTACATATGCTTATCTTTAATACGAGTTAAAATAGTCATTGCATTATGATTACGAAATACCGATGCCACGATATCTTTGGCAATGCCATCAAGCAATGCGATATTCATCTTTAAGCCTGAAGTAACATCGCCATATAAACTTTGTAAATTACGATTATGTTGCTCATAGCTCACACTCGCTTTGGCAAACTCTTGCTCAACTGTAATAACCTTTTTTATTTTTGATTTTTTAGGCTTGTCGGCTGCCACAGTCGCGACTTCAGGTTTAAGCTGATATTTGGCAGGAACACTCACGTCACTTTGCGTAAAATCTATCAGCAGCTCTTGCACTCCTTCTGATACCAAGCGCTTGATGATCGATTTATCGCGAACTAGGCCGCGAGTTTTGATTTTTATACTATCAACCCCCTCAAACTGCTTGCTAACACTGTCAACAAACATTCCTGGTACGAGTTCAGAAATTGGAAGGGTAATAAGCATATAAAGTGATTAATTCATTTCAAACAATAATAATTACTGATTATCAACGATCCACTACAAATGTCTATAACAAAAGTAACGAATACGAAATAAGCACTAGGAAATGGCGAGTTGGCGAGTTGGCTAGTTGGCTACTTGGCTACTTGGCTAGTT
>NZ_JACJDS010000052.1:0-31106 GCF_014163635.1 Pseudoalteromonas sp. SR44-8 | reverse complement strand
GAACTCAGTAGTGAAACGAAACAGCGCCGATGATAGTGTAGCATTTGCTATGTGAAAGTAGGACATTGCCAGGCTCCAAATAAGAGAAACCCGTTACAGCGATGTGACGGGTTTTTTGTTGTCTGCAGGAAAGTGAAAATGCAGGTTCGAGGTGAAAGGTAAAAGGCATCAGGTAAAAGGAAAAGAATAAGCGCCTAATGCCGACTCTATACATTTGCTATGTGGCTCTCTACCGCTGTGGGCACTATGACATCACCAAGCTCCAAATTGAGAAAGCCGCTTCAGAAATGAAGCGGCTTTTTTACGTCTGGAACAAAGTTAAAACACCAAGCCAAGACCCCATGCCGAACTCACTAGTGACCGCTCTTGCAATCCTATGCTCTACGGCATGTGTATTCCTATTCATCAAACAAACGCTCCTTCACATCCCAGGGCATCTACCTTTAAAGCAATTTGAGTATGGATACTTATTTGGTGTAGTGTGCCTAAGTAATAGTAAAACCGAAGCGCTGAGTGCCCTATCGTCAATAAAGATTTCATGACGCAACACATGGGAATTAATATCAAAAGCGACGCAGGCGGGACGTCATACGGTGTGATCGTTGATGGGTAGTTTATGCCAATCGACTTAAATATTTAACCATTCTAGCGAGCTAAATAAAGTGCTAACTGCGTTATAATTTATTCAAGTAAAACAACTGCATGTCGAAAATTACGCCTTGTTATCACTGTATTTATCTGTCGCTATAAATGGTCAGTAACTTAACACGATTGGTATAAATCTGTTAACTATTAACCTTCTCGTTGGATCAGACCTTCAAGAGCGCGAATGTTGGAGAGTAAATCTTGCCTTTGTGGGTTAGCGTTAAGTGCTTTTTTAAGCTGGCTTAATGCTTCTTTGTAGTTTTTATTTTCAATTTCAATTTGCGCGAGACCTAACCATGCAGAGAGTTGGTACTCAGGTAAAGCTTGTGCTCGTAAATACATTAACCTTGCTTGTGTCAGTTGGTTTTGTTGCTGATAGATATTTGCCAGGCTTAACAGTGCATCGCCAAGATTTGGGTCGATTGTTAATGCTTTATGTAAACTCTTTTGAGCTTGTTTAAAGTTACCTTGCTCAATTGCTAGCTGAGCGGTATAAACTGAAAACTCTGCGCGGGATTGTTTTGATAACTTATTTATAAAAGGGTTTAGTTGCGAAACGAGCTGCTTGGCTAGCTGCCATTTTTTTTGTGCGATAAGCCAATTTAGGGTTTGCATACTAATCTCGCTAGCTTCTGCTATTTGAGCTGGCTGAGTGCTTGCTAATGCATTACTTAACAATTCAACAGAGCGTGAGTAGCTACCTTGTGTAAGGTGAAGTTGTGCTGCAAGTAATTGATTACTTGCATTGCTAGGTGCCAGCTTTAAAGCTACTTCAATACTTGCCAAAGCTTGTTTATTGTTGTCTTGTTGTAAGGCAATTTGTGCACGTTGTAGCCAAAGATCTGGATTGTTAGGGGATGCATTTAATAGCTCTTTTAGCAGAGCTTGGGCTTGACCTAGATCGCCTGCAGCAATTAGTGAAAATAGTAACCCTTGTTGATATTCTGCTTGCTGTGGCTCAAGCATTAATGCCTGACGATAAGCTGCAATTGCGCTCCAAGGTTGCTCAGCTTGTACATGAATATAGGCAAGTTGCGCATAGACTTGCGCATCAGCTTGGCCAAGTTCAATACAGCGGGTTAGATGTGGCTGTGCTTGTTGATAATTACCTTGCTGCATATAGAGCAGACTTAAACCTTGATGAGCTTTAACTAAATCTGGCATGCTTGATAAACTAGCCTTTAACGCCTGCTCAGCTCCTGCAAACTGTTTTAAGGTTAACAAAACTTGGCCACGTAAAAGTTGTAACGCTGGGCTATCGTTACCTAATTCACGTTGTGTAAATTGATCAGCTACAGCTTGGTAGTTACCTTGTTGTAATAGTGGTTTTAGTTGCTGGGCGAAGCTGCGTTCATTAGCTTCGATTTTTATATCTGTTGGGCTCAGTAAATTATTATTGATCAGCAACTGCCAGTGTGGATCGCTTGGCTGTAGTTTTACCTGCAATGAGGTTGCTTGGCTGGCAGTCATATAAAAGGTTAATGGCACGATAGCTAAACACGTTAACCATTTTTTTGTTGTTAATCTTTTCATTGTATTTTCACTTAAATACTGGCTTTACTAAGGTTTAAATTCAATGGGCCAAATAAATCTGGCTCTCACTATTTCACCGTCTTTTTTTGGTGAACTAAACCGACTTTGCTTAATGATCTTATCTATTTCAGGCTTTAGCTCAGGGTACGGGTTTTGTATAACATCAATTAAGCTTAATCGGCCATTTTCATCGATAAAAACATCGAGCTTCACGATGAAGGTACTCACACCTTGGCGAGTTAACTTTTTAGGTAATACTGCTTTTACGGGAGTGAGTAGCGTGGGTAAACCATCTAGTTGATTTAAGCTAAAGGCATCCCAATTAACTTCGATAGATTGAAATTCAGGAGTCGCAATTGGCATATTTGCAAGGGTTGGTTTACTAAGCGAAATTTTACTTTCAATTTTTATATTAATGGCTTGAATAGTTGCACCCGCACCTTCGACAACGAGGCTTTGCATCGGCTCTGTCACAGCTGATTGCGTCACGGTTGGTGGCGGAGGTGGAGGCAGTGGCACTAAAGCAACTTCCCGAACGATAACTTTGTCGTTGATAGCGTGCTCAGCAATTTGCCCAAGCCAAAGTAAAACTAACGCGCATGCAAGTACCGTTAGGCTCAACATAAAAGCAAAAAACGGATGACGTTTATTAGCTATTGCAGGTTGTGATGCGAGTATATTATTTTGCATATTATTGCTGGGTCGCTAAGTTAACGGTTGCTGCACCAGCAAGTTTTGCTTCGTCTATTACCTTTACTAATAGCTCGGTTGGTACGGTTTTATCAGCTTGGATCACTACCGGTCTTTGCTGTTGTTTTAGCATTTGCTCTACGCTGCTGCGCACACCGGCCACGCCAATTTGGCTACCGTCAAAGTAAACCTGCTGGCTATCAGTTATGGCAAGAAAAATAACTTGTTGCTTTAATCTGCTTGCTGAGACGGCTTGCGGTTTATCAACCTCGACCCCACTTTCGCGAACGAAAACGGTGGTTACAATAAAGAAAATCAATAGTATAAATACCACATCTAATAGTGGTGACATATCAATATGATGCGCAGACTGTTGTTCTAGGCGTTGTTTTAAACGTGCTTGCATTGGCTTAGCTCGCTTGCTGTTGGATAGCACTGTTACGTGTTACGTACAGCAAGTAAGCTTGCATCAGCCATGCAGGAATTGCGCAGACTAACCCCAGTTGTGTAGTGAGTAGAGCATTACTTATCGCTTCGCTCATTAATTCGTTTTCGCCTTGCGACATCACTTTAAATGTATCGAGTAAACCAATAATGGTGCCTAATAAACCAAGTAATGGCAGCGCAGCGGTCAAAATAGAGCTGACATCGTGCCAGTAACCTTGGCGTTGCAGTTTATATTGTTTTAAATGCAGGATATCGTGCCAAATGAGCTGATAAACAAATAGCGCTAATAGGATGATAAGCCAGCAGATAAAATTATCGAACAGTTGCTCAAACATTTTTCACCTCAAGTTGACTAAGTTGCAGTGCGAACGCTTCAAGTTGGGTGTAATAGGCTTTAGCTTTACGCGATAGTAGCGCATTGAGTACTAATGCTGGTATGGCAACAACGAGGCCAAGCTCGGTAGTGATCAAAGCTTGGGCAATACCACCAGATACCACTTCTGGATCGCCAGAGCCAAATAACGTCATCATTTTGAATGTTTCAATCATGCCACTGACTGTGCCCAATAAGCCCAGTAGCGGTGCTATCGATGCTGTGATCGCGATTGCGCCAATGTAGTTATCAAGCTTGTGTTTATTATGCATCAGCTGATTAAATAACTGGTCATCTCTTATTTGTCCTATGTTGCTATCAACAGAGAGTTGAAACAGTGTTGCTTGCATTCCGCTGAAGCTGTGTTGCTCAGGTTGATCAAACGCAGTTTGTAAAGTCAGCGTCGAGACAGCTTTGATCTTACTAAGGCTAAATAATTGATATGCCTTGAATAGCGCAATTAATAATGCAAAACATGCAAATAAAATGATAGGGATTGCCCATAAGCCACCTTTTTCAAGATGTTCAACTGCACCTTCTTGTTGCGCTTGACTGGCAACTAAGCGGGTTAAACTTGGATCAAATGTTAAAGAAGCTGCGATCTTAGCTGAGTTCGTATTTACTTGTGAGTAAGCGATATCAAATGGGTTATTCTCATCACTTGATTGAACTATAGCTACTTTTGGTACTGCAACGTTAGCTGCTGATGAAAGCAGGCCGGTTAGTTTTGGCTGTGCAACACTAAACCAAGCCACGGGACCTACTTGTAATGTTGTAGCTGCGGTCAGTTCGCCATTTTTCAATACTATATTTTGTTTTTTAAACTCTGGATATAATGCCGCGGTTTGCTGCTCTATCACCGCGACTACATCATTCAAAAGTGCTTGTTGATCGTTTTTACTTTGCGCTTGCTGAGCGTATTGACGAGTAAATCGGTTGAGTAAATTTAGCCGATATTGCTGTTGTTGTTGCCAGCTATCTAAGCGTGTTTGTAGCTGGGTTAAACTCAATGTGTCTTCATCAGCTAAACGGCGATTGAGTGTCGCTTGCTCACGCTCTTTTTTAAGTGCTTGCTGTTTTTCAAATATCTGTTGTGCCATAGTTGTTTGCTGTTTGGCAATCCGCTGTTGTGCTTTATTTAAAACGCTCTGCGCCGTTTTAATATCCGTTAGTAATTGTTGTTTGGCAGCATCCGCAGTCGCGGCTGTTACTACTTGGCTAAAACTCAGTAGTGTAACAAACAAAAAAGTACAGAATCGTTTCATGGCGTCAGCTCCTTAGCTGCATAGCTAAATACAGGCAAGGTAAGCCAGTGAGCTGCTTGTTTTTTTTCTTGTACAGCGATACCGTGGGCAATTTGCTCGCCATCAATTTCAGTATCAAATTGCCATTGCCAACCTAACTCAGAAGGGAAGCCAGTGCCCGCATAACTTAAATCATTACTAACAAACCATGCTTGTGCGGCACCCAAATAAAGCTGTTTTACCCATATTTCTTTGCCTTCACTATTACTGATTGCCATTTCATGAATTGAAATTCGGTTTTGAAAATCAGCCAATTGGCCAAGCATTTTTAAAGCAATTTGTAGCTTTTCATTCGCATCTAGGCTTTCGTTATCTAGATCGCCAATACTTTGCCAGCTCGCCAGTAATGGGGGAGGTAATTGTACTTGCAGTGAGCGCAATTGCTGGCTGAGCTGGATTAATTGACTATTGAGCGCGTTTTCATCGGTCTCAAGCTGGCTTTGTTGTTGAATTAGCGCAGTGCGCTTTTCTGCCAGCTCAGAGGTGTTCTTTTGACGATTTTGGTTTAGCTGTTTGAGTTGTGCTTGCTCTGCATCAAGTAAGATTAATGTTTGTTGCATCGAGGTTTTTTTTTCTAGCCAATGTGTTTCTAACTCACTAGTTTGTTGTTCTATTTGTAACCACTGATTAACGAGGTTTTCAAGTTCGCTAACCGGATCAGCTAAGCTTGAGAATGAGCTTAGTAAAATAACTGCCCCAACAGATTTTATAAAACGTTGCATATGCTAAGTAATGCCCTAAAAGTAATAACCATTTACAGTACAAAGCCAAGCTCTGGCTTTAACTTTATAAAATTAAAAAACCTTGATTTTTAAGCGCTTAAACTTAATTTTTTACGCCACTCATGCCCCCAAGTTTACTGTGCATTTACAGTCGCGTTACGTAAGTTTAAAAGTGTGAAAAATAGTACAATGATTGACAAAATAATACAAGTGATAACATTTCGCATTTACATTAATATTACTCAGTGCTAGGATTCCGCCGAACTTAAATCAACGTGCTTAAATGACTTGCTACAAAAACAACGTGTTAGCAAGTTCCCTGCTAATGGAGCTAAAATGGGTAAAATGACTAATAAACGCCGAACTTATATAAAACCGCTGGCTGCTTTTGTTACCGCAACTTTATCAACTTGGGCGTCTGCTCAAGGAGCTGAAAATATACAAGAGCTATCAGTAACCAAAGCAAAAACGCAATCGGAACAAAGCTATAAAGTTGAAAAATCATCATCAATAAAGAGCACCCAGCCGTTGGTTGATACTGCAAAATCAATAACGGTTATTAACAAAGCTGTGATGAAAGATAGAAATGTAGATAGTTTGCAAGATGCGTTACGTAATGTTTCGGGTATTTCATTGGCGGCGGGTGAAGGCGGTGCGCCAGCTGGTGACAGTTTATCTATTCGTGGTTTTAGTGCTGCCAATGATATTTTTATCGATGGTATTCGTGATATTGCCGGGTACGACCGTGATACTTATAACGTTGAGCAAATCGAAGTTGCAAAAGGCCCAAGCTCAGCAACAACAGGCCGAGGTTCAACGGGCGGTAGTATTAACTTAACTACAAAAACGGCGACGTTGGATGAATTTAATGATGCTTCGCTGCGTTTAGGCACAGAGAGTGATTATCGCGCGCAAATAGATAGTAACTTTAAAGTGGCTGAAACATCAGCGCTACGTGTCAATTTACTGGTTGATAAAGGGGATGTTGCTGGGCGTGATCATGTTGAAAAAGAAAAACAAGCAGTCGCGGTTTCGTTTGCGACTGGTTTAGGAACCAATAGCCGTTTTAATCTTAATGCTGATTATCAGAATCAAGATAATATGTCTGATTACGGTATTCCGTGGGTTGGTTCTAGCCCTGTTGCTGAACTTGCTGGTAGCGAAAATGCAGCGCCACCGGTGAATTTCACTAATTTTTACGGTAACGTATATCGTGATTTTGAAGATATCGAAGCGTATTCAACAACTGCAAAGTATGAGTATGACTTGTCGCAAACAACCATGCTACGTGCCCAAGGTCGCATTGGTCGTGTAGAGCGAAAAGATACAGTGACAGCGCCGCGTTTTATTGATGTAAAAACAACAACTGATATAAGAATGAGCGACGTTAAAAATCGCGATACGCGCAATGAATTGGCAACACTGCAACTTGATTTAGTTGGTGAGTACTATTTTGCTGGTGTAAAACATAATGTGGTTACTGGTGTTGAATTAACTAACGAGACATTTAGCCGTTGGAATGTGACTGCATTGGTAGCTGATAATTTAAAGAACGAACCAGCGCTGAATGACTTATACAACCCAGATGCTTATTTACCTTACACTGGTCAGTATGGTCGTGATGGCACTAGTACTGAAGCGGTTGCTAAAACCCGTGCAATTTATGCATTCGATACAATTACATTTAATGAATATTGGCAATTAACTGCGGGTTTACGTTCAGAGCAGTACGATAGCGATTATCAGTATGATTACAAGGATCCAGCATTAATGATCTCAACTAGCGATACCATGACTAGTTGGAACGCATCTGCCGTATATAAGCCAAGTCAAAATAGCAGCATTTACTTTGGTGCAGGTAACTCGTATAACCCATCGGCTGAAGGCATTGCAGTATCTACTCGTGGTAATTCAAGTGAGTTAGATCCGGAGAAGAGCCAAAGCTATGAGTTAGGCACTAAATGGAATTTACTTGATGATAAGTTGATGACCAGTGCCGCTATTTTTAGAACGGTTAAAACTAATGCGCGCGTGGATGATCCTAATAGTGATCAGCGTGGTGTTGAAGTGCTTGATGGTGAGCAACGAGTGCAAGGTTTAGAGTTGTCTGCAACAGGTATTATCACTGACGAATTAAGTATTATCGGTTCTTATACCTATCAAGATAGCGAAGTTACTGAATCTACAGCTACTGGTGATGTTGGGCATAACTTGGCTCGAGCACCTAAAAATAGCTACAGTGTTTGGGCTCGATATGACTTTAGCGACGCGATAGCTGCAGGTTTTGGCGCACAATATATTGGTGAGCGTTATAATGGTAATTCAGCGACCAGTCGTAAAGCCGATAGTTATGTTTTGTTCGATATGATGCTTTCTTATCAAGCAACTGAGCAGTTAAGCATTCAGTTTAATGGTGAGAATTTAACGGATGAAGATTATGAAGATAAACTAGGTGGCGGACACTTTATTCCTGGTCAAGGTCGTTATTTTACACTAACGGCTAGTTATTCTTTCTAATTACAAACTAATGTTTGTTAAATAGGTTAAAGCTTATTAAACAGGTTAATGCTTATTAGCCTGTTTTTTTAAGATTTGGGAACTTCCATGCTATTAAAAATACCAGACTTGCTTAGTGCTGATGAAGTCGCTTATTGCCGTAATGTTTTATTGGCCGCGCAATGGACTGATGGCAGTGTTACCGCAGGTTATCAATCAACTAAGACCAAAAATAACTTACAATTACCTGAGCAAAGCGCTGCAGCCAAAGAGCTCGGTGATATAGTTATGGGCGCTCTGGCTCGCAGTGATCTATTTATGTCAGGGGCGTTGCCTGCAAAAATTTTTCCACCTTTATTTAACTGTTACCAAGGTGGCCAATCGTTTGGTATTCATGTTGATAATGCGATTCGACAAGTACCTGGCACACCAGTGAAAATTCGTACGGATTTATCAATGACGTTATTTTTGAGCGAACCAGAAGACTATGATGGTGGCGAACTCGTTATTGAAGATACTTATGGCTCTCACATAGTAAAACTCCCTGCAGGTAGTATGGTGTTGTATCCATCAACCAGTTTACATAAAGTCACTCCCGTAACTCGGGGGCGACGTTTAGCTTCATTTTTTTGGTTGCAGAGCATGGTTAATAGCGATGAAAAGCGTGGTTTGCTATTTGAGTTGGATATGTCGATTCAAAGCTTGCGCGAAAAAGTCAGCGATAGCCCTGAGATTGTTAGGTTAACTGGTGTGTATCATAATTTATTAAGGCAATGGGCACAGACGTAAACAGGTTGTAGTGATGTGTATTTAAACTCAAAATATAAAAGTATATATTTATAAGGCGCTACCACGATTGGTTAAGTGATAGCGCTTTTTAGATCTTACAATGCACATTATTAAATATGTTATTGAAATAGTAGTTAATTAAGACTTTTTTTTGCAAAGCTAACAATTACCAGTAAATTTGCGATAAACCATAAGTCTTTAATCACAAAAAGGCCTAATCTTGCAAGTAGTGTTGAGCTGTCAAAAGCTCCTTCAGCTGAGAATAAAAATGTCTGCGTCATTAAAAATACGGCACTGCAGCCAAGAGCCGCAACATAAATGGCTAATGGATGCTTTTTAATGATAGCCAAAGCGAGTGCTAAAGCAAAAAAGATGTCGTACGCACCAATTAGATTAGACGCTGTTTGCACTGAAAATAAGGTATATAACCAAGACATAAAAATAGAGGTTGATACCAGTGATATAATTCCATTTGCTTCAAACTCGTAAAATTTCATACCACCAATCCAAATAAGCACTAATGCAACAGGAAAGAAGTTCAAAATTACCATGCCTTGAGCTGACAAGCGCTGCGGTTTATAAAGGTAAATAGCGAGAGAAACAAGTGCGGTGTACTTAATTATACCTTGCCCAGAGCCTATAATTGGGAAGCCACCTAAGTCAGTCATCCAGCGGCTTTCACTTAATAAGGTAACAAGCGGTATAACGGCAAGAGTGATCAGGCTAACAAAAGCAGGGGTCTGAAAACGTGATTGTTTTAAACTTAAAATAATAAATAAAGCGGTTACTAAAAAAGCCACTCCAGCGAGTATTGATTGCCCAGTTTCAGGGATTACATTGGCTAATTGATAAAAATTGAAAATAGCATGCACATTATTTACCCCTGCTCCTAATAAGAGGCTAAGACCCAATAGCGATAAGCTAATAATTAGCAGTGAATGAATACTGTAACGAGTATAGGTTGGTTGCATTTTTGATAGGTGATTAAATATAGATACTGTAAAAGAGTGGTAAACGAGACTTTTTATTTCAAAAAATATAAAAAAACCAGCTTATTGAAGCTGGTTTAAGTTTTGCTATTTATACCCATTTGGGTTGTTACTTTGCCAACGCCACGTATCTTTCATCATCACATCGATACCACGCTCTGCTTGCCAATCAAGTTCACTAAGAGCTTTTTCAGGCGCTGCATAACAAGCTGCAATATCACCTGGGCGACGAGGTGATACCTGATACGGAATATCTTTACCACAGGCTTTGCTAAATGCGTTGAGCATTTGTAGCACCGAATAACCATTACCGGTGCCAAGATTGTAAACATGGGCACCGGTATCTTGGTTTATTTTATTAAGTGCCTTTAAATGACCAAGCGCTAAGTCAACAACATGGATGTAATCACGCACACCAGTACCATCAACCGTATCATAGTCATCGCCGAAGATACCCAGCTGCTTTAATTTACCCACTGCCACTTGCGCTATGTAAGGTAATAAGTTGTTTGGAATACCATTGGGATCTTCACCAATTAGGCCTGACTCGTGCGCACCTACGGGATTAAAGTAACGCAAAATTGCAAATGCAAAGCGCTCATCTGATTTAGCGATGTCTTGTAACATCATTTCAACCATCAGTTTTGATGTGCCGTATGGATTAGTAGTGCCACCTACCGGGAAATCTTCTTGAATTGGTAGGCTTGCTGGATCACCATATACTGTTGCCGATGAGCTAAATACGAGTTTAAACACACCTGCATCGCGCATAGCATCAACGAGAGTCAGCGTACCTTGCACGTTATTTTGGTAATACTCAATGGGTTTCACCATTGATTCACCGACAGCCTTTAAACCGGCAAAATGAATAACACTCTCAATCGTATGTTTTGCAAAAACGCTGGCCAAAAATGTTTTATCAAGGATGTCACCTTGATAAAAGTTTACAGTTTTACCAGTGATTTTTTTTACACGCTCAAGTGATTCCACACTCGAGTTGCTTAAATTATCAATGATAACAACATCATTATCTTGTTGTAATAATTCAACAACAGTGTGTGAGCCTATGTATCCCGCGCCACCTGTTACTAAAATTGTCATGAAATCTCCATATATAAGGTGAAGGTGTATAGTTGTAATTTCATCATAAATAGCACTTCAATACATGCTTTATCTGATCTTTTTGTTGTTCCATGATGTTACGGTATCAATTAATCATAGTTAACTGGTGTCTGGTTACATATTTTACATAAATGATAACAATGAGACTAAATAGTATTAAGCTATAGTTAAGTTGTTAGTGCTATTATTTCAACTATATTAGCCCAAGGGCATTTTGGAGATAGACAATGAATACATTTAAAAAAGTAGCGATGGCTATGTTAGTTGTACTGCCTGTATTTGCTCAAGCAGGAGAAGCTGTCGTAAAATGGCAAGACTTCAATGACTACCGTGATGTACGTCCTTCAAATGAACCTAAAGGCTCATACCATAAACATGTAGCGAGCAGTTTTGAAAAGCACTTTAATAAACTGGCAGAAAAGTTGCCTGAAGGGTATAAGTTTAATGTTGAAGTGACTGAGCTGGATTTAGCCGGTGATGTACGCTTTGGCGGTATGAATGATTTACGTATTGTAAAACCAATTTATTTTCCACGCATTGAGTTTCAATATTCGGTTACTGATAAAGACGGTAACGTGATTAGTCAAAGCGATAAAGTCGAATTAAAAGATATGGGCTTTATGGATAAAATTAAAATGGGCCGTGATGAACAGTTTTACTATGATAAACGTTTGATCACTGATTGGTTTGATAAAGAATTACTGCCAGTTGTTACCCCAAGCTAAATTAAGAGTAAAAAGCGCTACAGTTTAATGATAGCGCTTTTATAGTTACTTGAACGTTGCGAGTAATTGCAGTAACTGTTGTAATTTAATAACAGTGGTTTTTAGCTTTTCTTCACTAAAACCTTCTGAACTTAAGCTTTCTACATCTGCAGCTACATCTAATACATAAGGTTTGAAGCGTTTTGCTTCAAAGGTAAAACCAGCATCGGCAGGAAATAACGCTGTAAATTTACCTAAGCCTTGTTGTTGCAACTCATCTAATTTTTTATCTGCGTCAAGAGACTGGCGATAAACAATTTTTAAGTTGGCATTGAGTTGTTCAATAATTGAATCCATTTTTTTCCTAAAGCTTTAGACCGCAATGCCGATATAATACGGGTAATAAGCTAAAAAGTCAGGTATGAGCTATGAATATATCAGGTGGAAATCTACCGGCCATGAGTGGCGCGGGTCAAAGTGGCGAAGTATACAGCGCAGCATTGGCAAAAAAACAGCAAAAAGCGGATGGTGCAGCAGCACTGGCACTTATTGAAGGTGCCGCTAGTTCGAGCGCTGCACAAACGCCAGCAAAATCAGTTACAGCTTCGCTTGGCAATAACGTTAACGTATACGTTTAAGCCTTGTGTTTATAAAAGCTTGAGGTCAATCGGCGTTTTACTTTTTTGACCGCCGATTTCGCGCATCAGCTTTGGTACTAAAAATCCTGGCAATGCGATAAGCATTTCGGCCATGATTTTGCGTGCCTGTGATTCGTCGATATCAAAATGACTCGCTCCTTCAACTTTATCAAGTAAATATAAATAATAAGGCAGTACGTCGGCATCAAATAACGCTTCGCTTAATGCGACTTGCGCTTCGCTGGTATCATTTACATCTTTTAATAGCACCGCTTGATTGAGCAATGTGACACCTACCTTTTTGAGTTTTTGCATTGCCACTTTAAAATCATCATCAATCTCGTTGCCATGGTTAATGTGATTAATAAACACAATTTTAAGTGGAGACTTTGCAAAACGTTCGCACAATTGGTCAGTAACGCGAGATGGGATCACCACCGGTAGGCGGCTATGAATTCGCATTCGTTTAATTTGTGGTAATTGTTCAAGCTCATCCATAAACCAACTAATTGCGTCGTCTTTGGCCATTAACGGATCACCACCACTTAAAATCACCTCGTTAATATTAGCATCCGATTTTATGTAATCGAGCGCTGCAATTAAGCTGCGTTTATTTAGCTGATTTTCTTGGTATGGAAAATGGCGACGAAAGCAATAACGGCAATTAACGGCGCAACCAGTTTTAAACATCACTAAAACTCGGGATTTATATTTGTGTAATAATCCTGGTTGAGCGTTGTTTTGCTCTTTTAATGGATCTTTATCAAAACCTGTTTTAGCGATAAACTCTTGGTGGCGCGGCATGACTTGCAGCAGTAATGGGTCATTAATATCGCCATAACGCATTTTTTTGATAAAAGGCACAGGCACACGTACCGGGAAAAGAGCTCGTGCTTTGAGGTCTTTTTCGTCGGCCATGCTTGATAAACCTAGCATTTCTAGCAAGGTGCTTGGGCAAGTAACAACATTAGCTAATTCTTTTTGCCAGTTTATATGCAAATTTGCTTCATTTCTTTGTATCATTGGTAGGTAGATTACTCGAAATTATTAGATAGAGGAAACGATGGCGAATTATAGCACCAACGAGTTCAAGGGCGGCCTAAAAATTATGATGGACGGCGAGCCTTGCAGTATTTTAGAAAATGAAATGGTAAAACCTGGTAAAGGCCAAGCGTTTAACCGTGTTCGTATTCGTAAACTTATCTCTGGCAAAGTACTTGAAAAAACTTTTAAATCAGGTGAGTCAGTAGAGGGGGCTGATGTAATGGATACCGATCTTGCGTATCTTTACACTGATGGTGAGTTTTGGCATTTCATGAATAACGAAACATTTGAACAAATCGCAGCTGATGAAAAAGCGCTTGGCGATGCTGGTAAATGGTTAGTTGAAAATGATGTATGTACTATTACTTTGTGGAACGGCAATCCAATAGCTGTTGCACCACCTAACTTTGTAGAGCTTGAGATCACTGAAACAGATCCTGGTCTTAAAGGCGACACAGCAGGTACTGGTGGTAAGCCAGCAACGCTAAGCACTGGTGCTGTTGTTCGTGTACCATTATTCGTACAAATCGGTGAAGTAATTAAAGTCGACACCCGTAACGGCGAATATGTAAGCCGTGTTAAGTAACTTTAATATAGCTTAATAAATCCCAGCTTAAGCTGGGATTTTTTTTGGAGAAAATATGTCAGCAGATCTTTGGCAACCAAGCGCACAAGTAAATACTTTGGCACAACGAGCCGCAATTTTACGCACTATTCGGGAATTCTTTTACCAACGCCACGTTATGGAAGTTGATACGCCTAGTTTAAGTGCAGCGAGTGTTACTGATGTTCATTTAGCGAGTTTTAAAACGCAGTTTATTGGCCCCGGTTTCGCGAAAGGCTTACCGCTTTACTTACAAACATCACCAGAATTTGCCATGAAGCGATTATTGGCAGCCGGCAGTGGTGCTATTTACCAAATTTGTAAGGCATTTCGTAACGAAGAGGCGGGCAGCCATCATAATCCTGAGTTTACTATGTTGGAATGGTATCGCCCTGGGTTTGATGAGTTTGCGCTGATGGATGAAATTGATGAATTAATGCAGCTTATCTTAAATGTTCCACCTGCAGAGCGTTTAACCTATCAAGATGCTTTTACCAAAGCATTAGGACTTGATCCGCTCAGTGCCACTATTGAACAGTTACAAACACTTGCCTGTGAACAGGGGTTTGCTGATATCGCTAAGCATGAAACTCACCGTGATACGTTACTACAATTATTATTTTGTATGAAAGTTGAGCCAACAATTGGCCAACAAAAACCTTGTTTTATTTATCATTTTCCTGCATCGCAAGCCGCACTGGCGAGTATTTGTGAGCATGATATTAGAGTCGCTGGGCGGTTTGAGCTTTATTATCAGAACATGGAGCTGGCGAATGGTTTTAATGAGCTCACCAATGCACAGGAGCAAGCTAAACGTTTTACTGAAGATAATGCATACCGCAAAGCGAATAACTTAACACAAGTGCCTATGGACACCCGTTTAATCGCCGCTCTTGAGCATGGTTTACCACAATGCGCAGGAGTAGCATTAGGGGTTGATAGGTTAGTGATGTTAGCAACGAAAAAAAACACCATAAAAGAAGTCATCGCGTTTGATGTAGGTAGGGCTTAAAAGGCTCAAGATTCAAGGTTAAGAAAAGGTAAAAGTAATCTAGCTTTTACCTTTTAACTTATCCCTTGAAACTCGTTTTTATAACTCGTAGATAAATGTGACGCCGGCAACCATTGGTTCGCCAAGCTGAGTGTATGTGTGAGTTGCATACCCTTCGCGTGGGTCGTTACCAAATTCAAAACCACGTGTAGGTACTTCTTCATCAAACACGTTACGTGCCCAAGCGCGAATTGACCATTGCTCAGCCTCGTAACCAGCAGTTAAATTAACTAAATTAATGTTCGGTGCCTGCGAGTTGTGGCTATCTGAGAAGTAATAATTATCTTTACCTTCAATGCCGATTGTAGCAAATAACTCATCAGTAAAGTTATAGCGAGCCGTGAATGCATACTGGTATTTAGGCGCTTGTGATTGCTCGCGACCATCTTGATCTAGACCAGATTGAGCGACAAAGTCATTGATTTTAGTATGTAAATAACCAGCGCTACCGGTGAAAATTAAGTCATCAGTTAATTGGTAACTGCCTTCAATTTCAAGGCCGTAATTCTCTCCAGAGCTGGCGTTATCAATATAACCAGTAAACTTTTGGTCTTCCACTTTCCAGGCTTTTAACTGCATATCTTCGCGATACATATAAAAGGCCGCTAAGCGCAGAATAAATTTTTCATCTAAAGAGCTACCTTTAACGCCAAATTCACCACTCCATAGGTACTCTGGTGCGAAACTAGTGTGGTTTTTAAAGAAATCAGCATCAAGGTTTAAACCGTCATCTTTCGCTTTGGCGAGTGCTTCAGAGTTAATTCCTCCTGCTTTATAACCACGAGTTAGGCTGGTATAAATCATGGTACGGTCAATGACTTGATACTCAAGGGCAAGTTTACCACCGACCATCACATCATCAGTACTTTCAATAAAACCATTATTATCGGTGTAATCACCTTGGTATTGCTCAACGCGTAAGCCTGTTATTAAGGTGGTTTTATTACCAATCGGCGTTGCTAGTTGGCCGTAAA
The DNA here is from genome assembly GCF_014163635.1 of Pseudoalteromonas sp. SR44-8. Taxonomy (NCBI): domain Bacteria; kingdom Pseudomonadati; phylum Pseudomonadota; class Gammaproteobacteria; order Alteromonadales; family Pseudoalteromonadaceae; genus Pseudoalteromonas; species Pseudoalteromonas sp. SR44-8. The sequence goes on along the minus strand of NZ_JACJDS010000052.1, from coordinate 14,981 downwards.
TTGCGGTATTACTAGTTTCATAAGTTGAAGCGAATGGAGCTGCAAGCCAAGTGTATTGGCGTTCTAAATCAACATTACGGGCTTGATAATAAAGTCCCGTAACCCAGTTACCACCTTTGCCATTAAATTGCAGTTCAGCAGCCTGGTCTTGACGATCTCGAAAGTAGCTATCGGTTGAGCTATAACCATCGGGGTGTAGTCCTGCACCGCATAACTGCGACTTATTAATATCGTTACATACCCAGTCTTCATCAAAGCTATAAACTAAATCACTATCAATACCTGATAAGTTTAAACTGACATCAAACCAATCAAAGCCAGTGTAGATGTTGGCAAGACCTACCGCGATACTTTCTTGGTTATCTTGGCCTGGGTGATCGGCTACACTATTACGGCTATTATCAAGCGTAAATGCATCGTAGCCGTTATTGATATCAATATAATGAACACTTAATTCAGTGCGAAGATGATCTGTAAGTTGGCTGTGTAGTTTAAAACGACTAACCAGTTCATCTTGCTGTTGTGTTGACTCGTTTAAATATAGGTTATCAACATAACCATCAGACTCACGTTGATAAATACTAGCGCGCACTGCGGTGCTGTCTGTAATACCAATACCTGCGGCAACACCCGCTTCATAACTGTTGTAGTTACCTGCGCCTAGCTGCACTTTGACGCTTGGATCAAAAGTTGGATCGGCTGATTCCATTTGGATCATACCAGCCATACCATCAGCACCAAAGCGAGTACCTTGCGGACCGCGATAAATCTCAACTTGGTTTACATCAAACAGTAATGAACTACCACCTAAGCCGGAATAATTAATGCCATCAATCACTAAGCCAACAGAAGGGTTAATAGGGTCAACAAATTGTGAGCGTAAACCAACCCCTCGAATTTGGATGTAACGGCCACGAGAAGCACCAGCGGTAAAATTTACGTTGGCAGCACTGGCAAGCATTTCGTCTAGAAAACTAGCACCTCGGTCATTAATTTCGCGTTCGCTAAATAAACTGGCACTGGCACTAAGGGTTTGAATGCTTTCTTTTTGAAAGTCTCCGGTGACGAGTATTTTTTCAAGTTCAGTATCTTCAGCAAAAGCTGGGGCGCTTATCAAAGGTAAAAGCGCGGCAGTAATTAAAGACAGGCGTAATTTCATTCTATTACTTAACTCCATTTTAAGGACTTGCATGATAGCAACTATTCTCATTAAAGTCGTGATACCAGTTATATTTATGTGCTATAAACGCGCACAGTATACATAATAAGGAATACAAATATGACCTTTAAAGTTGACTTTAAAGTACGCGACTACGAATGCGATTTACAAGGCATTGTAAATAATAGTGTGTATTTTAATTACCTAGAGCATGCGCGCCATGAGTTTTTGCATGCGAATGGGGTTGATTTTGCTCAGCTTACTCGCGATAAAATTAATTTGGTCGTAATGCGTAGCGAGATGGATTATAAGCAATCACTAATGCCCGGAGATGAGTTTTATGTCGCTGTAGAGCCTGAGCGTATTAGTCGCTTAAAGTTTGGCTTTCGACAAACAGTGGTAAGAAAGCATGATGAAAAAGTGATGTTAAAGGCACTGGTGATTGGCACCGCGGTGAATGAGCTAGGTCGGCCATTTTTGCCCGATCAAGTTGATCTACTATTTAAGCCTGAGTAATTTTCCGGTGCCACCTTTTTTACTATCTTAGAACATTTTTTTACATTAAAAACATGCATTATTAACGGTATAAACTGTTATTTATTGTTATCATGTTGCAATTGAGTTTTAGGTTAGTAATTACATGAAATTAGCAGCAATCCCGATGCTTATAATCGGTTTATGTATTGGCTGCTCATCGACAGGGACAGTCACCAGTGAGCAATTAAAATACACTAAGTGGCAACTATCACGGGTTGATGGTTTAGCAATCCCTGCATCATATTCAGCATCATTAAGTTTTATTGAAGCCCTGCAAGTCAATGGTTTTGCTGGTTGTAATAAATTTTTTGGTGAAGGTCAACTTGATGATAATCATTTAACGGTGAATAAATTAGGTATGACCCGTAAATCATGCGGAGATAAATTGGACGAGTTTGAACTGCAGTTTTTAAATGCGTTAAAGCAAGGTGTGCCACTGCAAATTCAAGATCAGCAATTGGTTTTAAATGGCGAGCAAACATTTGCGTTTATTCCCGCAAGTTGATCTCTTGCAGGCTTGCAATATCTAACGTACACTCGTTAGCGAACAATATATAGAATTTTACTTGTCGGAGTGCCTTGAGTTTTTAACTTAAAGGCTGAGATCGCGAAAGCGGGATCCGTGAACCTGATCAGGCTAACACCTGCGTAGGGAACAAGCTGCCTAAAACGGGTGCTTGTGCGCCAGTTTTGGGCATAAGCACTGTGGCTGCCAAGGTTGGTAGTGCTTTTTTGTAACACCAATCTACGATCCATGTAGCATTTGCTACTCTCTATTGCGTTGCTTTTTATCGCACAGCAGTATCTGACAAGACAACCCTTTTAGCAATGAGGTAAGTCATGTCAAACACATCAAATAAACCGTCTCGCCGCGAAACTCGTGCGGCTGCATCAGATTATATTTATAACCTTACTGGGCAACCATTTCCAAGCTCACACAAAGTTTATGTACAAGGTACGCAAGATAATGTGCGTGTTGGTATGCGTGAAATTACTTTGAGTGATACCTTTATCGGTGGCACCGATGAAAACCCAGTGTACGAATCAAATGCACCACTGCGTGTTTATGATACGTCAGGCCCATACACAGATCCTGATTTAACTCTAGATGTTCGTAAAGGGCTGGATAAGTACCGCGAACAGTGGATTGAAAGCCGTGGAGATACTGAAATTTTAGGCTCAGTCAGCTCGCAGTTTTCTCAGCAACGCATGGCCGATGAAGGCCTTGATCATATTCGTTTTGAGCATCTCCCAAAAATTCGCCGCGCTAAAGCCGGTAAAAATGTCACGCAAATGCATTATGCTCGCCAAGGTATTATCACACCGGAAATGGAATATGTCGCAATTCGTGAAAACATGGGCCGTGCGCAACTTCAAAAAGAGTTATTAGCACAGCAGCACCAAGGCGAGTCGTTTGGTGCGAGTATCCCTGAGTTTATTACTCCTGAATTTGTGCGTGATGAAATTGCCCGTGGTCGTGCGATTTTACCTAACAACATTAATCACCCAGAAACCGAGCCGATGATTGTAGGGCGCAATTTTTTAGTGAAAGTGAACGCTAATATTGGCAACTCATCAGTTAGCTCATCTATTGAAGAAGAAGTTGAAAAAATGGTCTGGTCAACCCGCTGGGGCGCTGACACAGTTATGGATTTATCAACGGGTCGTTATATTCATGAAACTCGTGAATGGGTAGTACGTAACTCACCAGTGCCAATTGGTACAGTGCCTATTTATCAAGCGCTTGAAAAAGTAAATGGGGTTGCCGAAGATCTAACGTGGGAAATTTTCCGCGATACTCTAATTGAACAAGCCGAGCAGGGGGTGGATTACTTTACTATTCACGCTGGGGTGTTATTACGCTACGTTCCAATGACGGCAAAACGTGTCACTGGGATTGTGTCGCGCGGCGGTTCAATTATGGCGAAATGGTGTTTAGCGCATCATAAAGAAAACTTCCTTTATACTCATTTTGAAGATATTTGTGAGATTTTGAAACAGTACGATGTATGTTTCTCATTAGGAGATGGCCTGCGTCCTGGTTCAATTGCAGATGCCAACGATGACGCGCAATTTAGTGAACTGCGTACGTTAGGTGAGCTGACCAAAATCGCGTGGAAACACGATGTACAAGTGTTTATTGAAGGCCCAGGGCATGTGCCAATGCATATGATCAAAGCCAATATGCAAGAGCAGCTTAAGCATTGCGACGAAGCACCTTTTTACACCCTTGGCCCGCTGACAACTGACATCGCCCCAGGCTATGACCATATCACCTCTGGTATTGGGGCTGCGCAAATTGCATGGTATGGCTGTGCAATGCTGTGTTATGTCACACCAAAAGAGCATTTAGGCTTACCAAATAAAGAAGACGTAAAAGAAGGGCTGATCACCTATAAAATTGCCGCTCATGCCGCCGATTTAGCCAAAGGTCATCCCGGAGCGCAAGAGCGTGATAATGCGTTATCAAAAGCGCGTTTTGAGTTCCGCTGGCATGACCAATTTAATATTGGTTTAGACCCTGTTCGTGCTCGTGAATACCATGACGAAACACTGCCACAAGAATCTGGCAAAGTAGCGCATTTTTGCTCTATGTGTGGGCCAAAATTCTGCTCAATGAAAATCACCCAAGAAGTAAGAGAATACGCTAAAGATCTAGAAGCCAGAGGCATAGATCCTAACAACGTAGGTGATGCTATTGAGATCAAAATGGTCGATGTTGAAGCCGAGATGCAAGCTAAATCAGCCGAATTTAAACAAAGCGGCTCAGAGATTTATCATAAAGCGGTTTAACCAAAAGGAGCTAGGTACTAGGGAAGAGACTAGGTTTTAGGATGTTGTTAACCTAGAACCTAGAACCTAGAACCTAGAACCTGAGGAACTCTCATGTCTTACAATATTGCGGTGGTGGGGTTTGGTTTAACGGGGCGTTTAACGGCGCTTGAGTTGAGTTTACAGCATCGGGTAACTGTTTATGAAGCGGGTGACGAACAAGCGCTTGATAGTGCAGGAAGAGTGGCAGCGGCGATGCTTGCGCCACTGGCTGAATCTGTATTCTGCGAGCAAGACTTGGCCTTGATGGGGCTGGATTCAATAAAGCGTTGGCCGAGAATTTTAGCGCAACTTGATGAAGCGGTGTTTTTCCAACAGCAAGGTACACTTGTGGTTGCACACCAGCAAGATAAAGGTGACTTACAAAGTTTTATACAGCGTTTAAAGCCTTTAGCTGAACATCAAGGACATCAGTTAACAGGGGCACATATTGCTGAATTAGAGCCAGAGCTTACAGGGCGTTTTAACCAAGGTGTGTATTTACCTTGCGAAGGGCAAATTGATAATCAGGCTTTTTATCAAGCCAGTTTTAACACTCTAAAGCAGCGTAATGTGAGCTTTAAGTTTGCACAACAGGTTGATGTAACATCGCTAAATCTACAGCAATCGTTTGATTATATTATTGATTGCCGTGGCCTTGGCGCTAAAAGCGCAGCGTGTAAGCTACGCGGAGTGCGTGGTGAAGTAGTGCGTTTGTACGCCCCTGAGGTTAATTTAACGCGGCCAGTGCGGTTAATGCACCCGCGTTATCCTATTTATATTGCTCCGAAGCCAAATCATCAATACGTAATTGGCGCGACAGAAATTGAATCACAAGATAAGGGGGCTGCCACTGTGCGTTCGACTCTTGAGCTGTTGTCAGCAGCGTACACAGTACACAGTGGTTTTGCTGAGGCGCGAGTGTTGAATATTCAAACCGGCCTGCGTCCTGCATTTAGTGATAATCGCCCGCAGGTTTCCCAGCAGCAAAATGTGATCAGCATTAATGGCTTATATCGTCATGGTTATTTACTCGCACCGAGTTTAGTGGCCGATGCCATTGCACGGATAAAATAAGGCTTATTATGAAAGTAAGTATGAAAATAACAATTAATGGTCAACATTTTGAGTTAGCAGATAACGCCAATGTAGCCCAAGGTTTGACGCAGTTTGCAGCAAAAGAGCCTTTTGCAGTGGCGCTTAATGGTCAATTTATACCGCGTAGTCAATGTGATACTACCTTACTTAACGAAGGCGATAGCATTGAATTACTGTCACCGATCCAAGGTGGCTAATATGAGTAGCGTAATATCAGATAGTTTCAGTATTTATGGTGAGCAGATCACTAGTCGGTTATTAATTGGCTCAGCACTTTATCCATCACCTGCGGTTATGGCCGATTCGATTGTTGCCTCTGGCGCGCAGATTGTTACTGTGTCATTACGACGTCAACAAAGTGCCGCCGCAGGAGATGACTTTTGGCAATTGATCAAAGATACGGGCTTAAAAATTCTACCCAATACTGCAGGCTGTCACAGTGTCAATGAAGCAATTACACTGGCACAAATGTGCCGCGAAGTGTTTGCTACCGATTGGATAAAACTTGAGTTGATTGGTGATGACTATAACCTGCAACCAGATCCATTTGCATTACTGGAAGCGACACAGATTTTATTAGCCGAAGGCTTTAAAGTATTACCTTATTGTACTGACGACTTAGTGTTATGTCAGCGTTTAGTTGATGCAGGGTGTGAAGTGCTGATGCCGTGGGGAGCGCCTATTGGCACAGGTAAGGGCTTGTTAAATAAATATAACTTAAAAACTATTCGGGAGCGCTTACCCGATACCACATTGATTGTTGATGCTGGCCTTGGCTTACCATCACACGCCTGCCAAGCGCTTGAATTAGGTTATGATGCGGTGTTATTGAATTCGGCTATTGCAGGGGCGGGCTGCCCTGTTACCATGAGTCATGCATTTAAAGCAGCCGTTGATGCGGGTCGTTTTGCTTACCGAGCAAAGGCGATGCCAGAAAAAGACGTCGCTGCGCCATCTACGCCCACTATGGGTATGCCATTTTGGCATCAACAGTAATAAATGAAGTAAAAAATTAGGAAATACGTAACTATGAATCATGTTGTTTGGACAATTGCTGGCTCTGACTCTGGTGGTGGTGCTGGTATTCAGGCGGATATTAAAGCGATGCAAAGTTTTGGCGTCCATGGTTGTACAGCGATCACCGCATTGACTGCGCAAAACAGCCTAGGCGTTGAAGCACTTAACCCGATTTCAACCGATGTTATTGAGTCGCAATTACTCGCCCTTGAAAGCGACATGAAAGCCCGTGTTATTAAAATTGGTATGCTTGCCAATGTGCAGCAAATTCAATTGATTAGTGAGCATCTAAAACATTATAAAGCCACTTGGCCGGTTGCGCCTTTGGTTGTATATGATCCGGTGGCCATTGCTAGCAGTGGTGACTTACTGACAGAAGAAGATACCGTTAGCGCAATTAAAGAATGCTTATTGCCGCTGGTGGATGTGATCACTCCGAATACCCATGAAACGCAGTTGCTCACTGGGATATATTTAATTGGTCCCAGTGCTGTGATCGAGGCTGCGCAAAAGCTGCAAAGCTGGGGCGCAAAAGCGGTGCTGATCAAAGGTGGCCATTGGGATTATCCAAGCGGATATTGCATTGATTACTGCAGTGATGCCAGCTCTTATGGCAGTAATGAATATTGGCTTGGTAACGAAAAAATTCAAACGCCGCACAGCCATGGTACCGGTTGTAGTATGGCGTCAGTGATTGCAGCGTGTTTAGCGAAAGGTTACCCGCTTAAAGATGCCTTTATTTTAGCCAAAGCCTATATAAATCAAGGCTTAAAAGCTGCGGTTCGTTATGGTGAAGGAATTGGCCCTGTGGCACAAACGAGCTTTCCCGATAATCTTGATGATTACCCACAAGTCATTGAAGCGGGTAGTTGGCTGGGTGATGAGCTGGATTTTGAACAACCAAACGAATTTACTATGGCGGCAGGTTTTACTGAGTGTGAAAACAAACAGCTTGGTTTATATGCAGTGGTTGATAGTCTCGATTGGTTAGAAAAGTGTTTAGCGCAAGGCGTTAAAACTGTACAACTTAGAATGAAAAACGCCAGCGAAGAAGAGCTTGAACACGCTATTGCTGCGGCGGTCACACTTGGTAAAAAGTACGATGGCAATGTGTATATCAACGATCATTGGCAGCTGGCGATCAAACATGGCGCTTATGGTGTGCATTTAGGTCAAGAAGATTTACTTGAGGCTAATCTGGTGGCCATTAAAGAGTCGGGCATGCGTTTGGGGATTTCGACCCATGGTTTTTATGAAATGCTGCGCGCTCATAATTACCGCCCGAGTTATATGGCGTTTGGCGCTATTTACCCAACCACGACCAAAGATATGACAGGGCAAATTCAAGGGCTTGAAAAGTTAAAGCGTTTTGTGCCGTTAATGAGTGATTACCCAACGGTAGCTATTGGTGGCATTGATTTATCACGAGCGGGCGAGGTTGCTGCAACCGGTGTTGGCAGTGTAGCTGTTGTTAGGGCTATTAGTGAAGCAAGTGACTATCAACAGGCGATTGCCGATTTACAAGTGGCTATTAATAGCAATGAGTGAGGCAATAAAAGGATCTTTATCTGACAAAGAGCAGTTACGTTACAGTCGTCATTTAATGCTTAAAGAAGTCGGCTTTGAAGGGCAGTTAAAGCTCAAAGCCGCTCACGTTGTGGTAATTGGAGCGGGGGGGTTAGGCAGCCCCGCATTACTGTATTTAGCTGCGGCTGGCATTGGCGAATTAAGCTTGTTAGATGATGATAAGGTTGAGCTTTCAAATTTACAGCGCCAAGTGCTCTATAAAGTAAATCATTTAGGGCAAGATAAGGTCAGCGCTGCGGGCAAAGTATTAAGCAGCTTAAATAATCAAATCAAGATCAACACAGTAAGTGCAAAATTAACCACTGAAAATGCTGAGCAAGTTTTTACTGGCGCAACCTTAGTACTTGATTGCAGCGATAACTTCAGCACTCGCTATGTAGTAAACCAGCAATGCTTGGCACTGGGTATTCCACTGGTGTCGGGGGCGGCAATAGCGAGTGAAGGGCAGCTGATGTGTTTTGATTTTCGCCAGCCACAGAGCCCTTGTTACGGGTGTATATTTGGAGCACAACCGCAACAGCAGGCGCTTAATTGCAGTAACGCGGGCGTGCTTAGTCCGTTGTTAGGTGTTATTGGCTCGATGCAAGCACTGTTGGCAGTTAATATCTTGCTGGGCCATCATCAAGGCAGTCAGTTTATTCGTTTTGATGGGCTAAGTTTAGCGCAGCAGCAGTTTAAATTAACTAAAGCGCCCGAATGTACTGAGTGTGCAGGGGAAAGAGCTTAAATAAAAAACGCGGCATGACTGCATTAGTCGGTCCGCGTTTTTAATTAAAATGAGTTATAACTTAATTATTAATTAGGTATTAATCATCAATCATCAATCATCAACTTTAGCAAACGGTGTGCCCATGCGAGTCACTGTGCCTGGTTTTTGATCATCAAAGATATCTGCTTTATTAGCACCCCAGGCTAAAATAACCGTGGAGCCTAATTTAAAGCGACCCATCTCTTCACCCTTTTTCAAGGTAATTGCATTTTCACCTGAGGTTTTGTAGTTCCAGCTAAATACATCTTTACCTGCTGGTGGTGTAACTGTACCGGCCCAAATAGTTTCGATACTGGCAACAATTGTTGCACCCACTAATACCATCGCAAGCGGGCCAATTTCAGTCTCAAAAATGGCTACTACGCGTTCGTTACGAGCGAATAGATTAGGTACATTTTGCGCGGTAAGTGGGTTTACTGAAAATAAATCACCGGGGACGTAAATCATTTTACTCAAGGTGCCATCAATCGGCATATGAATACGATGATAATCTTTTGGCGCTAAGTAAATCGTTGCAAAGTCGCCGCCTAAAAATGGCGCTGTATCTTGCTCTGAGCCGCCAAGTAAAGCTTGTAAGCTATAGTTGTGATTTTTAGCTTGAATAAGCTGGCCTTCAACAATTGGGCCTAATTGACTGATGGCACCATCTACAGGGTGAGTAATGATGTCATCTTCAGTGTTTAATGGCCGAACGCCTTCTTTTAAAGGACGAGTAAAAAACTCATTAAACGTTTTATAGTGAGCTGGGTCGCTATATTGCGCTTCATTCATATCAATTTTATATTGTTTAATAAACAATTTAATTAAAGTAGTTGTTAGTGCACCTGCTTTAGCTGCAGCTAACTTGCCTACCATACGGGATACAAAATGTTTTGGCATTGCGTACTGCATTGCGATTTTGAATTTGTCTAAACTCACAAGTTTTTTCCTAAAAAATTATACGCGTGGAGCACGAGCACCCGCTCGGCCATCGGCCATTGTTTCTAAAATTCTATGGTAGCTATCAAAACGTAGCTGTGAAATATCACCATCATCGATTGCTTGGCGAATTATACAGCCTGGATCATTTAAATGTTTACAGTCTCTAAAGCGGCAACCGCCAATAAACTTGCGAAACTCTTTAAAGCACCAAGTAACACGCTCTACATCTAAGTGCCACAAGCCAAATTCACGAATACCAGGGGAATCAATTAAGTTACCGCCTGAAGGTAAGTGATGAAGTCGTGACACGGTTGTTGTGTGTTGGCCAAGGCCACTATTTTCAGAGACCTCTTTGGTCAGTATTTCGGCATCAGGTAAAACAGTGTTAACTAAAGTTGATTTCCCCACACCACTTTGACCAACAAAAATACTATTTTTATCAATTAAGGTTTCTTTGAGTGCATCAATACCGTAACCGGTTTTATTACTTACTAGTAATACTTGATAATCAAGTGACCTATAAATATCCAAAATTTTGTTGATGTTAGCAAGCCCAGGCTCATCAATTAAATCTATTTTATTGAGCACTAAAATAGGCTCAATGCCCATATCTTCGCAGGCAATTAAATAGCGGTCGATAATACTGGGGGTAAACTCTGGTAGTACCGCAGAGACCATCAAAATCTGGTCAATGTTGGCGGCTATGACTTTTACACCGTCGTAAAAATCAGGGCGAGTAAGTTGCGAGCGCCGTTCATGCATCGCTTCTATAACGCCAGCTAAATCACCTTCGCTGACTTTTGCGCGGCGAAATTGCACTTCGTCTCCGCAAACAATACCTTTAACGGTACGGCGAATATTGCAGCGCAAAACATCTCCGTTATCAGTTTCAATATCGGCATGTTGACCAAACCGACTGATCACCACGGCATTTTCAGGCGCACCTAAATTGTCAGTTTGCCATTGCTCAACCTTGTTAGTGGTTGGCGCAGAATCTGCATTAGACAAGCGTTTTTGGTGATTGGCCTTAATCCTACGGGATTGACCTTTACTTAATTTCTTCTGTTTTGCCACTTTTGGCCCATAACTTAGTTAAATGTCGTGCTTTTTGAAAAAAAAGCTTTAGGTCGACTGATGATACTAATATGATATATCTAAATGCGTTAGATCTAAAGGAAAGCACCGCAAGGTAATTATGTCTTTTCATAAATCAAATCTGATTTGGCTCGACCTCGAAATGACAGGTCTTGAACCAAGTACAGACAAAATACTCGAAATCGCCACGGTTGTCACCGACAGTGCGTTAAACATCTTGGCTGAAGGGCCAACTATTGCTATTCATCAAAGTGATGAATTGCTTGATGGTATGGATGAATGGTGTACTAAGCAACATGGTCAGTCAGGGTTAACTGCACGCTGTAAAGCGAGCACATTCACAGAGCAAGATGCTGTTGAACAAACTTTGGCATTTTTAAAGCAGTGGGTTCCTGCAGGCGCTTCGCCTATGTGTGGTAATTCAATAGGCCAAGATAGACGCTTTATGAATAAATATATGCGTGAACTGGAAGATTACTTCCACTATCGTAATTTAGACGTAAGCACTATCAAAGAACTAGCAAGACGCTGGAAACCAGAAGTTTTAGCACAAGTGCACAAAAAAGGTTCACACCTTGCTCTTGATGATATCAAAGATTCCATCATGGAATTAAAAGTCTACCAAGAAAAATTCTTTAATTTGTAAAAAACACTTGCAAACACATCGGATTATTGTAGAATCCTGCCCCGCTTAAGACGATAACCCCCGCGGGGTTGGTGTGCTTGAGCAATTTGAATGCGGCACTAGTTCAGTTGCCGGAACGTTCACCGCGACCTGTCGCGGACCAACGGAAAAATTACTGACTATTTTGAATGCGGCACTAGCTCAGTTGCCAGAACGTTTACCGCGACTTGTCGCGCACCAACGGACAAATTACTGACAATTTTGAAATGCGGCACTAGCTCAGTTGGTAGAGCGCGACCTTGCCAAGGTCGAGGTCACGAGTTCGAGCCTCGTGTGCCGCTCCAATTTCTCACCAAAGAAATTGCAGCAAGTTTCAAATAAAAGCTATAAACTTTTTTAGAACCTATAACCTAAAAATTATAATGCGGCACTAGCTCAGTTGCCAGAACGTTTTACCGCGACTTGTCGCGCACCAACGGACAAATTACTGACTATTTTAAAATGCGGCACTAGCTCAGTTGGTAGAGCGCGACCTTGCCAAGGTCGAGGTCACGAGTTCGAGCCTCGTGTGCCGCTCCAATTTCTAACCAAAGAAATTGGAGTAAGTTTAAAGTGAAAATATTATGCGGTACTAGCTCAGTTGGTAGAGCGCGACCTTGCCAAGGTCGAGGTCACGAGTTCGAGCCTCGTGTACCGCTCCAATCTCTTAAAAATGAATACCCACCCAAGTTTGATTGACAAGCAGTTATTGCTTAAAGCACATATCCAATTTATTTAGTATTTCAATTTAAATAGTTTTATTTAAACTTGCCCTTGCAGCGTTGCAATAATACGTCTTGCGCCGCCATGATCACGATGTTCGCCTAAATAGATCCCTTGCCATGTACCAAGCTGTAAACGTCCTTGGCTAATTGGAATCGTTAGCTCGCAGCCTAAGGTACTCGTTTTTATATGCGCAGGCATATCATCATCACCTTCGTAATCATGACGATAATAAGGTTGGCGCTCGGGAACAAATTTATTGAAGTGACTTTCCATATCCATACGTACTGTCGGATCAGCATTTTCATTAATCGTTAAGCTGGCTGAGGTATGCTGTATAAAAAGGTGTAATAAGCCAATTTGGTAATCGGAAATCTCAGGGAGTTGGCTGAGTATTTCGCTATCAATAATATGAAAGCCTCGAGAGCGAGGCTTTAAAAGTAGTTGTTTTTGCAACCAGCTCATATTTTATCGAAACTAACTTCAATATTGGCATTACCGGCATCAGAGGTAAATGGGATCAATATTTTTGCCCCTTCACTTTTATGAGTTATGGTATGACCTTTACCAGACACAACGATTGGTGTAGCCATATTAAAGTCATAGCCTTTTTCACCAAGTAAATTTTTTGCCCCACCAGTGACCATATTGGTAATTTCACCAACCATATCGGTTACTTCTTCATTGATCGAATCAGGGCGTTCACCTAGCATTCTTTCCATAATAGTCAGGGCAAGGCTCTCATCAAAAGTGATCGAAAATGAACCTTTAGTTTGCGGTCCTACCATGCCAATTAATCCCGAAACGTCGCCACAGGCAACTTCATCTTTTTTTATTTTCGGCTTACCCGGTTTTAGTTCGGTTTGCGCCATTGTGCTGAGCACATTTAATAAAGATGATAAAAAAGGATTGATGAACTCTACATTCATTATTGTTTATCCCTCGAATTTAGCAGTTTAACTGCGGTTATACGTTAAAGTGTAGTGAGTTATTTTAGCTCTGCACTTAATTATTCTTTACAATTTCCACATCTACCATGGGCTTCAATAGTTTGCCCTGATACGACGAAACCACTCTCAGCAGCAAGACTATTAAGTTCATGCGAAATCACGCTAGAGTGTAGCTCTTTGACAAAACCACAACTATCGCATATCAACAGTTGTACAGGGTGGATATGATCAAAATGATGACACAACATAAATGCGTTAGTACTTTCAATTTTGTGAATAAAACCTAATTCAGCTAAAAAGTCTAAGGCACGGTAAATTGTGGCTGGTTTTGCTCCTGATTCAGTGAGTTTTAGTTGCTCTAATAAATCATAAGCGCCCACTCCGCCTTGCGCACTTGCTAATAGGCGAAATACTTTTTCACGAATTGGAGTGAATCGCGCACCGCGATTGTCACACACTTGTTTGGCTTTACTAACGAGTGATTCTATTTTCATCTTCTCTTATCCTTACGCTACCGTGATATACTAACATACTGTATTGTAGTTGCAGCGTTTTTATTAGACAGTTTTATTCTAGGAAGGCCAACAATGAATGAATTATTAGCGGTATTTATTTTCTTTTTTGCGGTTATTGATCCAATCGGTACTGTGCCTGTTTTTATAGCCTTAACACGCGGTGATAGTGACAAATTCAAACGTAAAGTCGCGTTGAAAGCTGTTCTGGTGTCTGCTGGGGTACTATTGTTTTTTGTTGTCGCTGGGGAGCTGCTTTTAAATGCTATCAATATCCCCTTGTCAGCGTTTCAAATCGCAGGTGGTATCGTGTTATTGCTGTTCGCTTTGTCTATGATCTTTGGTGAAAGTAAACCAGAAATGGAAATTAAAAGTGTACGTGATAGCACTGAAACGGCCATTTTCCCTTTAGCTATTCCATCAATCGCCAGTCCAGGTGCGATGCTTGGCGCTGTTTTGATGACTCGTAACACTGAATACACGTGGGTTGAGCAGTTAATTACTTCATCAATGATGTTAGCTGTTCTTGTTGTGGTACTTGTGCTGTTACTGTTGGCAACCCATGTTCACAAATTAATTGGTGACAGCGGTGCGAGTATCATCAGCCGGATCATGGGTTTGATCCTTTCATCAGTTGCCGTGACAAATATACTCGACGGGATAGCCCACTATTTTGGCTTACAAGTATTTACATAAAGGCTGTGTATTGCTGTTAAATAGCTATTGTCATATAAAATTTTGAATTGTTGCTTAGAATTATCTAGATTAAATATAACGTAATAAAATTTAAGGAATGAAAAATGTTATTAAAAAAGATTATTTTATGCGGTTTTCTTGTTTTGGGATTAACGGCTTGCGTTGAACCGCCTCAAAGCGAAATGAAGGTTATTCAAGTTACTGACTATGATTTTAGCCATAATGACAATCATGCTGTTACCGTATATTTCGGTCATACGGGAGGAGATCATTACACCGTTACTTTATTACGAGACGAAATTAAAGAGGGAGTGTTTACAGGGCAAGAGCATGAAAAAAATCTATGATTTCAATATCTTTTCAAGGTAATCTGTACTGCGCATAGCTTTTTTCTGTTTTGCGGGCATGCCTTTATTAAAGCTTGTTTCTGCTTTTAGCTGAT
>NZ_JACJDS010000051.1:0-36242 GCF_014163635.1 Pseudoalteromonas sp. SR44-8 | reverse complement strand
CAGATAAATACAGTGATAACAAGGCGTAAATTTTGACATGTAGTTGTTCTACTTGAAAAAATTATAACGCAGTTAGCGCTTTATTTAGCTCGCTAGAATGGTTAAATATTTAAGTCGATTGGTATTACTGCGTGGTTTTCAGCAAAGCTGTAGCCAAATAAAAACCTGAACTCTTGAGGGTCAATCTCTTAACCAGAGTTCAGATTAATAAGCTTTTGTTAGCCAATAAAAAATGGCGCTAATTAGCGCCATTTTATAAGTAATGAGTGATTACTTAGTTAAATCATCAAAGAACTTTTTTACACCATCAAAAAAGCCTTTTTCTTTTGGACGGTTTTTAGAACCATCCTTACCCATGCTTTGCTCAAGCTCTTGCAATAACTCGCGTTGGCGTTCATTTAACTTAACGGGTGTTTCTATTACCACTTTACAGATCAAGTCACCAACTGCGCCACTACGGACAGACTTAACACCTTTACCGCGCATACGGAACATTTTGCCCGTTTGACTCTCAGCTGGGATCTTCAATTTAGCACGACCATCTAAAGTCGGTACTTCAATTTCGCCACCAAGAGCAGCCGTTGTAAACCCAATCGGCACTTCACAATATAGGTTATTACCATCACGCTCAAAGATACGGTGTTCACGTACCGATACTTGCACATACAAGTCACCAGCGGGTGCACCATGTACCCCTGCTTCACCTTCGCCAGATAAACGAATGCGGTCGCCAGTATCAACCCCGGCTGGGATTTTAACCGATAATGTTTTGGTTTTTTCCACACGGCCTTGACCATGACAGCTATTACATGGATCAGAAATTATCTGACCAGTGCCCTGACAGGTTGGACAGGTTTGTTGCACAGCAAAAAAACCTTGGCGCATTTGCACTTGGCCTGCACCATGACAAGTCGTACATGTTTTCGGTTTAGAACCCGCTTTTGCACCGCTGCCGTCACATGGCTCACAGCTTACCCACGTAGGTACTTTAATTTCTACTTCTTTACCACGAACCGCTTCTTCTAAGCTTAAGTCCATGTTGTAACGTAGGTCTGAACCTCGTTGCTGACGCGATTGACGACGGCCACCACCGCCTCCAAAAATATCACCGAATACGTCACCAAATACATCACCAAAGTCACCATGACCGCCACCAAAGCCGCCATGACCACCACCGCCACCGCCTTGTTCAAACGCAGCATGGCCGTATTGATCATACATTTGACGTTTTTGACTGTCAGTGAGGATCTCGTAAGCTTCTTTTACTTCCTTGAATTTAGTTTCAAGTTCTTTATCGCCTGCGGTACGATCTGGATGATATTTCATCGCTAAGCGTTTATACGCTTTTTTTACGTCTCTTTCGCTGGCGTCTTTTGCCACTCCAAGGACTTCATAATAATCGCGTTTTGACATATCTATCACACTACTCTTTTCTTACTGCAGCATTGCTGCGGATAAATCGATAAATCGTATCGATTTATCATCTAATTTACATGCAAAAGGCGCGTCAAGCTTTAGCCCGCGCGCCTTAGTTGTTCATCCTAACTTAAATTGCGATATCAGTCATCGTGTTTTCAGTTAGGCGAAGCGCTAACAACAATTACTTGTCGTCTTTAACTTCTTCGAACTCAGCATCCACTACGTCGTCATCTTTCTTCGCAGATTGTTGCTGCTCGGCACCGGCGTCACCACCTTGTTGTGCTTTAGCTTGTGCGATTTCCATTAACTTTTGTGACTTTTCAGCAAGCGCTTGAGTTTTTGCTTCAATCTCGTCTTTTTTGTCACTCTTAATCGCAGCTTCTAGCTCAACAACAGCCGCTTCAATCGCTTCTTTGTCTTCGCTTGGTAATGCATCACCCGCTTCTTCGATTTGCTTACGCGTACCATGCACTAATGCATCAGCTTGGTTACGAGCTGCAACTAGCTCTTCAAACTTTTTATCGTCTTCTGCGTGTGCTTCGGCATCACGAACCATTTTTTCAACTTCTTCATCGCTTAAGCCTGAAGATGCTTGAATGGTGATTTTTTGCTCTTTACCTGTATCTTTATCTTTTGCCGATACATGTAAGATACCATCAGCGTCCACATCAAAAGTAACTTCGATTTGTGGTGTACCACGTTGTGCTGGACGAATACCTTCTAGGTTAAATTGACCTAGTGACTTGTTGTCGCTAGCACGTTTACGCTCACCTTGTAATACGTGAATAGTTACCGCAGCTTGGTTATCTTCAGCAGTTGAGAATGTTTGCGATTTCTTCGTTGGAATAGTCGTATTTTTCTCAATTAACGCCGTCATTACAGAGCCCATAGTCTCGATACCTAGAGATAATGGCGAAACATCTAGTAATAGTACATCTTTCACATCACCAGCTAGTACACCACCTTGAATCGCTGCGCCTACGGCTACTGCTTCATCAGGGTTAACATCTTTACGTGGCTCTTTACCGAAGAAATCAGCAACTGTTTTTTGTACTAAAGGCATACGTGTTTGACCACCAACAAGGATGATGTCGTCAATGTCGCTTACTGATAAATCAGCATCAGCAAGGGCACGTTTTAATGGCTCTAGTGACTTCATTACTAAATCTTCAACTAGTGACTCAAGCTTAGCGCGTGTTAGTTTCACGTTCATGTGCTTAGGACCAGTTGCATCAGCAGTTACGTACGGAAGATTTACTTCTGTAGATTGTGCAGATGATAATTCAATTTTTGCTTTTTCAGCTGCTTCTTTAACACGTTGCATTGCAAGTGGATCAGTTTTTAAGTCTAAACCTTGATCTTTTTTGAATTCAGCAACTAAATAGTTGATTACGCGGTTATCGAAATCTTCACCACCTAAGTGAGTGTCACCATTTGTAGCAAGTACTTCAAATGTGTGCTCACCTTCAACTTCATCAATTTCAATGATTGATAAATCGAAAGTACCACCACCTAAGTCATATACTGCAACAACGTTTTCGCCTTTGTTTTTGTCCATGCCATAAGCAAGGGCAGCAGCAGTTGGCTCATTGATGATACGTTTAACTTCAAGACCTGCAATACGCCCAGCATCTTTAGTAGCTTGACGTTGTGAATCGTTAAAGTAAGCAGGTACTGTAATAACCGCTTCAGTTACTGCTTCACCTAAAAAGTCTTCAGCTGTTTTTTTCATTTTTTTCAAAACTTCAGCTGAGATTTGTGGTGCAGCGCGTTTTTCGCCGCCCGCTTCAACCCATGCATCACCATTATCTGCTTTGATAATTTTAAAAGGCATGATGCCGATATCACGTTGTACTTCTTCGTCTTCAAAGCGACGACCAATTAAACGCTTAATTGCAAATAATGTGTTTGTCGGATTAGTAACCGCTTGACGTTTAGCAGATTGACCTACTAAAGTTTCTCCGTCTTGCGTGTAAGCTATAATAGACGGAGTGGTGCGATCGCCTTCCGCGTTTTCAATAACACGTGCTTTGCCACCATCAAGTACTGCAACACAAGAGTTAGTAGTACCTAAGTCGATTCCGATAATTTTACCCATGAAATATCTCCAACTTCAAAATTCATTAATACGTTCGATGACTAGTAGATAGGGATGCCACAAACTTAATTCAACTGTAAAAATGAAAAAAAAGTGCTTTTTTGTAATTTATTTTGCAAATAACCCTAATTAATGTGTGGATTGTCTTTTTTTGCATCATTAGGGGCCATTTCACAATCTGGTCTGATGAGTTTTTATGTGTTATAAAATCACTAATAATTAAAAAATGTCTCAAAGGATCACCATGCATTTTGATCAACTATTAAAGCAAGCGGCACTCATAGGCCAGCTGCCCCATTCTGAACAAGCTCACGCAACGATGCAATTTCCTGCAAACTGGTGTCAAGGTCGAACTGCTTTTGGCGGTTTATCAGCCTCACTACTGTATCAGGCAATGCGTCAACAAATAGAACCAAGTCGTCGTTTGTTGTCTATTAGTACAAATTTTGTAGGTCCTTTGTTAGCAGATACTGATTTTTCCCTCTCAGTTGAAATTTTACGGGAAGGAAAAAGTAGCACACAAGTACTGGCAAAAGCGTTGCAGGACGGCCAAGTAAGCGTGGTCGTACAAGCGTGTTTTGCAAAATCGCGAGATTCAGCCATTGAAGTACCAGTGACAAAAACAATGAGCCTAAAACCGGTTAATGAACGTTACACTTTACCATTTCAGTCAGGTGCCATGCCGGAATTTTTCCAACACGTCGCGCTTTGCCCTCAGCAAGGTGGAATGCCGTTTTCAGCAGCCCAAACGTCGCATTTAGGCGGATGGATGAAGTTAAAACAATCGCCAGCAGAACTTAGTGAAGCACATATTATTGCCTTAACGGATGCATGGCCGCCTACTTTATTACAAATGTTTAACCAACCAGCGCCCGCCAGCAGTATGTCGTGGTATTTAGAGTTTGTAAAAACACCGCAGTTGGCAGCCGATGAGTGGCTTGGATTTGAAGCAGAAACTCATCACTGTAAAGATGGCTATGGTTTAGAGGATGGTTGTATTTGGTCACAATCCGGCGAATTGCTTGCGCTTACCCGCCAAACCGTAGCATTATTTGATTGAGCTTGGTTCTACAACCTGAGCATAATCACTGCCATCAAAAGCCATTATTTTACTGTATTGCCCATTTTCAATGATATGGGCAAGTCCCATATCAAAAATCTCTTGTAACACTTTACTGTTAAAATAGGCTGGTCGAGGAGCCTCAGGAAATATCGGGTGTACTGTAATAGGCTTGATTGGGTGCGATTCTTTATATTGCTGTAGATAATATAAAAACACCCGTTTTTCTAGTACCACCACATCAACCCACTCTTTCATTAGATGATCCACTTGCGCAGCTTGGTATACGACTTCTTCATAAGCGCTTAATTTAGTCGTTAATGCTTTAAATGGCGGCGGCAGAAATTCGGTGGCGTTTTGAAAGGCAACAACACTTTTCCCCAGTAGATCATAGACAGTATTAATTTTAAAATTATTTTTACGTAAGCTAATTGCCACATTTTGATACGCCAATAAGCTTTGGCTTGGATAAATCGCAGAAGTGGTGAGCCCCGCATAATTCATCGCAATATCGACCTTCATTTGTTCTAAGGATTGCCCTGCACGTTTATTAGACATATAGACTATATCTAGATTTGTTATACCTTGATCTTTAAACGCAGATTTTAAAATCTGCAACTGCAAGCCGGTATCATCCTCACTAAAGACGTAAGGAGGCAAAGAAGGGCTTACCGCAACGGTAATAATGTCGCTAGATTTTGGCGCAGCTAAACTCAATGCAAAAGTGCTATATAAAACAAAAAAAAACACTATAAAATACTTCATTCACCACCCACAGATAGATGCTTTTTAGCAACTGTAAAATTACATGACAACTTTCTTATTAGGCTAGCCTAGTTAAACCAATTTCGCATTTGTATTTAGCATATAATTGATGCAAACTTGATCTAAGATACTTCTAAGTGGTTATTAATTTGCAAACTGCCTGCCCTAATTGTGACTTGATTATTGATATCCCGCACATAGTTGCAAAACAAATGGCTGTCTGTCCACATTGTCACAGTAAACTATGCGCAGCAAATATAAATTATGACAGCCGTATTGTAGCACTCAGTATTAGTGCTTTACTCATGCTGCTAAGCAGTATGTTTTATCCATTTATCTCATTTAGTAGTAATGGCATTACACAGACGATTACCTTGCCCGATGCCGCTCGTATTTTGTTTAATTACGACAGCGATTTATTAGGCATTTTTATTGATGTTAGTATTATTGGTTTACCAATGGCATTACTCACTATTTTGATCCCACTGCATTTAGGCTTACTTAAAGTACTTCCACAAACGATTGCCAGACGCTTACTCAAATTCACCTTAGCGCTAGAGCCATGGATAATGTCAGAAATATTTTTAATCGGTGTATTGGTCAGCATGGTAAAAATAATGTCGCTAGCGGAAGTCAGCTTTGGCGTTAGTTTTTGGGCCTATGCCGCGTTTGTACTCTTCTATATTGGCTCATTAGCACACTTAAATCGTGCTCGATTATGGGATCAAGTACAGCCTCAGGCTGAAATTGCAGCCGCAAAACTTTCTTATCGTGCCATAGATAGTAACATTCGAGCCTGTCATGTCTGCCATCAACTAAGCGATAGCGAATACTGTTCTCGCTGTAATAGCAAAACCCATATCAGAAACCCCCACAGCGTACAAAAAGCAACGGCATGGTTAATAACTTCAATTGCCTGTTATATTCCGGCAAATTTATTGCCAATAATGTACACCACTAGTTTGGGGGATGAATCCCCCTCAACATTAATTGGTGGGGTAATAACACTGTGGCAAGCTGGCTCATACCCTATTGCATTAATCATTTTTTTAGCGAGTGTAGTAGTACCATTAGCTAAAGCGCTCATTTTAACATTTTTATGCTTTTTGGTTAGCAAACCCGCTAACGGCCAGACAAAAGGCTATACGAAAGTCTATCAATTAACCGAGTTTATTGGTAAGTGGTCTATGATCGATGTATTTGTTGTCGCGATTCTAGTAGCCTTAGTGCAATTAGGAAATTTAATGTCAGTAACGCCAGGTTTAGGCACTGTATTTTTTACTATCATGGTGATTTGCCAAATGCTTGCAGCACACGCGTTTGACCCTCGGCTATTATGGGATTCGCCAAACAATGATAAAAAGACCATAAATTAGAGAAACAGCATGAGTGAAACGGCTAATATAAAAAAAGAACCTATTATTTCTGCGATTTGGATCATACCGGTTATAGCTTTGCTCGTTGGTGTGTGGATGCTTTACCAATACCAAGCTAATAAAGGCGCAACCATTTATATTTCAATGCCTCATGCTGAGGGTATCGTGGCAGGCAAGACTGAAATAAAAGTACGTAGTGTGAAAATCGGCCAAGTTGATCACGTTCGCCTCTCTGATACTAAAAACAGTGTGATTGCTCGAGCTCAAATTGATAAACATTATGATGGCTTACTCACGGAAGACGCCAACATCTGGGTAGTAAAACCACGTATTGATGAAACGGGTATCAGCGGTATGAGCACGTTACTATCGGGTGTATATTTAGAATTTTCACCAGGTGAAAGTAGTAAAACAAAAGAGCATTTTAAATTACAAGAAGAGCCAGCGCTGATTGATAAAGATGTCAAAGGCGGTCGCTTTTCATTACTCAGCTATGATGCTGAGGTTATGGATGTCGGCACCGGTATATTTTTTAAGAATTATAAAATTGGTCAAGTTGAAACAGCGACATTTGATTGGAAGAATCAAGCGATGAAGTATGGTATTTTCATCAACGAACCTTATCAAAACCTGATCACCTTAAATTCTATTTTCTGGGTCAATACGGGTGTTGAAATTGATTTATCTGCCGATGGCATTAATGTAAAAACAGGTTCATTAAGCAGGTTATTAAAAGGAGGGATCTCGGTTGGTTTGCCTGAACAACAATCGCCGGGTGATTTTGCTCAAGAAGGTCATAGCTTTTCGCTTAGTAATAGTTACAAAGATGCTCTTGAGGAACGCTTTTATAATTTTGATTATTACCTAATTGAGTTTGAGCAGTCTATTCGAGGTTTACGTGCCGGCGCACCGGTTGAATATCGTGGCATGCGCGTAGGTACTGTTGTAGAAGCACCTGCGAATGTGATGATCGATGGCAAACCCGCACACTTTAGAACTGATAATACTGCAGTGCCCGCTTTAATAAAAATAGAGTATGGCCGTATTTACCATGACAATGCCTCAGCCAAACAATTTTGGCAAAGCAGTGTTGATGGTTGGATCAAAAATGGCATGCGCGCTTCTTTAAAACCAGGCAATTTGCTTACTGGCGCTGTGTATGTCGATTTTGATATCTACCACGATGCCCCAGCTGCTAAGTTAGAAACACTGTCTCAATATCAAGTATTTCCGAGTGTCTCCAGTGGCATTACCGTATTAGCAGATCAAGTGTCTGACGTATTAAATAAAGTAAATAATTTAAAAATTGAAGACAGCTTAGCGCAAATTGATTCCGCGTTTGCTGATTACCAAGCGCTGGCGAATGAAATGCGTACATTGTTAAGTAAACAAGATACCCAAAATTTACCCGGTGATATTAATCGTAATTTTGCTGAAATGACAAAAAGTATGCAGCAATTTGATGTCACCATGAAACAGTTTGAAAAAACCATGGCCAGTTATCAACAAGGCTCCTCATTTCATCAGCAATTACAACAAACACTCTCAGAGTTTAAGCGTTTAAGTGAAGAGCTACAGCCACTCTCGCGTGGCTTAAATGAGCAACCAAATATGTTTATTTTTGATAAATCATTGCCTGCCGATCCAACGCCGAGGAAACAATAATGCGGACATTTTTACGTATACAATTTTTTGCTGTTATTGG
Organism: Pseudoalteromonas sp. SR44-8; assembly: GCF_014163635.1. Classification (NCBI taxonomy): domain Bacteria; kingdom Pseudomonadati; phylum Pseudomonadota; class Gammaproteobacteria; order Alteromonadales; family Pseudoalteromonadaceae; genus Pseudoalteromonas; species Pseudoalteromonas sp. SR44-8. Next base: position 27,819 of record NZ_JACJDS010000051.1, on the reverse strand, counting down.
GGTGCTATTATTATCAGGTTGTAGCCAATCACTTAATGCACCCGTTAAATACTACCAGTTTGAGCAAAGTATTAAACCAATGCAGCGCAGTAGCACTGACACATCAGCTCAATTACGGATCAATACAGTAAGTTTACGAGGCGCATTAAATAACCGTGGTATTGCAATGAAAATGGATAATAATCAGGTCAATGCTGCTAATTATCACTTATGGAGTGAAGCGCCAGATCAAATGCTAACAGCAAGCGCCCATCAAACATTATTTACCACGCTTGATAACTGGATGGTGGTCAAAGGATTACCTGTTATAACAGACAAAGATCAGCAAAGTTATTATGAATTAGAATATGAGCTACATCATTTCAATGGTGATAACCAAGGTAATGCGGATATTTCTGGTTTGTGGCGCCTGTATTATACGTCGTTTGAAAGTGGCCGCTCTTTAAAAGCAATTCATTATTTTAGTGAGGTTAACCCTTTAACTGGTGATGACTACGAAGGCCTTGTCGAAAGCTTAGAGCAAAACTGGCAGAATATTAATCAACAGGTAGCAACCACCCTGAGCGTTCTTATTCAAGAATAAACACCACTAAAGCAGTGCCATCATTATTAAGCACTGCTTTGCCTATATACCCAAACCCGAGTTTATTTAATAACCCATGCGAAGCGGTATTGTCAGCATCGGCTATCGCGGCAATGTAGCTGAACTTACCTTGATACGCGTGTAATAGTTTTGCAGCCGCTTCATAGGCACTGCTAGTGCTTCTCGTTGGAACAAGCCCACCATGCCCATGGCAATGCCTTGTTTATTTGCCACAATATAAGGTCCAAAACCTTGCTGTTGGTGGCCATCAATAAAGGTTTTTTGTAAATAATCTTCGGCTTGTTGTTTGCTATAAATGCCTTTATCAGCAATATAACGATAAAAACTCGGCTGATTTAATAAACTCAAGATAAACGACGCATCACTTAGCTGGCCATGGCGAAGAATTAAACGTTGCGTATTCATATCTCGTTTTCCTATTAATGATAGTGATCGTTTAAGCTAAATTAAAATGCAGCACTATCAACTGTACCGGTATAATTTAAACAGGCTGCGACTCTATGTTGTTGAACCTTGGAAAGCTCCGACAATTTATAATAACGATGTGCTAAGTGTTCATCGCTGAGCGTGATCACAGCATCTCTTAACAAACTAACTCTAAAAATAAAAGCATGAGAATTAAACGCTTTGTGATAATAAATACCGGTTAAGTGTTCAATTTTCACTTCACAGCCGAGCTCTTCTTGGCATTCGCGTATGAGTGCTTGATGTACAGTTTCACCGACATCTAAGGCGCCACCAGGTAATCCCCAGCTTAGCTCACCATAGCTTGCCTTTAGCAGCAAAACCTCCCCGCTGGCATTAGTGATCACCCCATGGGCGCTGAGTCGATAAAAATCTGTAAATGCCATGTTTCCCTCTAAGTTGATAATCTTAAACAATAACAAAAAGCCCCGCAATTGCGAGGCTTAAAGATTATGAATCACGGTTAATAATTAATCATGGCTAATTTTCACTACCTGCTTTCCGGTAAAGCCACCAGCAATTTGTTTATTCAGCGCCTGTGAAATACTACTGGCGTTAAATTCAACCTCAATGATCTGCGGTATTTTGATACTGCCACTGGCTAAATTGTCTAGCAATAAATTGCCCATAAAACTCATTTTTTGCTGAGCACATAAACTGTTTGCTAACCACGCTCCACCTAAAGAAACAATACCTATATTTGGCGCACGTCTGAACATCAGCTCCTGCTCAAACTTAGGCAGTGGATTTAAGCACGCTATACGGCCACAAAAACGCATTAATTCAACATTACGTACCGTGGTTTCACCACCAATCGAATCGAGCACTGCATCAAAGCCTTGTGGACCAAGTTCTTTACGAATTTTATCGCTAAGCGTTTTATCGTTGTAATCAAACACCACATCAGCACCCAATTGTTTAACAAGCTTATGGTTGCGTTTGCTCGCGGTGGTAAATACCGTAGCACCACGTTGTTTGGCAAATTGAATGGCGAACTGACCGACGGCCCCCGCACCAGCTTCAATTAAAAGTGAATCACCTTCGGTTAATTGCAGTTTATCAAGAGCTATTAATGCCGACATCCCTGCGCAGGGTAATGTCGCGGCTTGCTGTAACGTAACGCTGTCAGGAATTTGCGATACAGCAAAGTTAGGGACTTTAGCGTATTGCGATAACACCCCATGGTCGCCAACATTCCCATGCCACATAACCCGAGTACCGACACTTGGAAATACTCCTTTAGTGGCTTTTACCACCAACCCTACAGCATCAAGGCCTAGGGTATGAGGATAGTGCCATTTACAAAAACCTTGTTTAGCAAAATACGCATCAACCGGATTCAACGCAACATACTCAACCTTTATCAACAATTCGTTGTCTACAACATCAGGCACCGGCAATTCAAGCTCAGATAAATTAATCTGTTCATTAGGTTCAAGTAACGCAATCGCACGCATTGTCGCGGGGATTGTTGATAAAAGATCAGTATGTGGCATCAAAAACTCAACTTAACTTAATTAACTAACGCATAACTCCAACGACCATTAAATACTTGGTAAGTGTCTACTTTAGCAAGTAATGACGAAATCGTTGAGTCAATTGCATTTTCCTGCGCTATTAAAACATCCTGTCGCGCATCTAACAACTCTAAGTAAGGTATTTGCCCTTCTTGGTACATCGCCTGCGCTTGTAAAAAGGCATTATTAGCAAACTCATAACGTGCTTTGGCATAGCCTAGTTGTTGAGTTTGTTTGACTAATAACTGCAGTGAAAGTTCACTCTGCGCTAATGCCTCTAACACCACTTGTTGATATTGGCTGTAAGCGGCTTCACTGAGATATTGCTGAGCATCACGTTGCGCCAATAACGCAGGGTAGCTCAATAATGACCACTGAATGCGTGGGGCAACTTGCCATTGCTGCTTAGTGTCAGAAAGCTGGTTGTTATCTAAGCTCAATACACCTGCAAACGCCGTTAAACTGATATCAGGTAATAATGCTTTACTCGCAGCCACGCTTAATGAATTAGCTTGGCTAAATTCAAATAATGCTTGGCTAATATCAGGACGCAGTGCAATGGCATCACTTGGGGTGGCTAAACTTACAGTAAATGCATGCTCAAACAGCGCTTGCTCATCAACTAAGGTTAGATCAGCAGGTAACTGCCCTGTTAACGTCGCAAGCGTTGCTAGATCACGAAATTGCGCGTATTCAATATCTGGCAACAAAGCTTGCTGCTGCTTCAATTGTGCTAAGGTTCGATTTAAATCAAGCTCATTAGCGACCCCTTCCTCAACGCGAGCCCGCAGAACCGCAATACTTTGCTCTAATGCTTCAATTTGTAGGTTAATGATCTGCTGTTTTTGCTTATTACCTTGAAAACTGACAAACCCTTTTACCACAGAGGTAACAACTTCAATATGCAAAGCGCGCAATTGTTCCGCTTGACTCATTGCCCCTGCATTCGCAGCATCAACAAGCGCAGTTACTTTACCAAATAAATCAAGTTGCCAATCAAGGTTAACATTGGCTTCCGATTGACGCGTGTTAACGTTACCAGTACTTGAGCGAGTGGCATCAACTGCCACTGCACCTTGGGGAAGATACTGTGCTTTTTGCCCACCTAAACGAGCAAGCGCGCTTTGTAACTGCAACTGACTAGTGTGCAAATCATGATTATTAGCGCGCGCACTGATCACAAGATTATTTAACTGGGTTGAATTTAATTGTTGCCACCAGTTAAGCTCATCTTGACCTTGTAATTGTGCTGCGATTTGTGTTGTTGCAACAAATTCTTGTAGCTGATTTTGCTGTTGCTGCTCATCAATTTTACTGGCGCAGCCACTTAATAAACCCGCCACAACAAGAGCGGTTAACTTATACTTACTCATTAATTTGCTCCTGCGTAGTCACTTTACGGGTTTTAGTTACCAAAATATAAAATACAGGGGTAAATAATAAACCAAACACGGTTACACCAATCATACCCGAGAACACTGCGTTGCCCATTGCATGGCGCATTTCTGCTCCAGCTCCCGTTGCTAATACTAAGGGAATGACACCCGCAGTAAAGGCAATTGACGTCATTAAGATAGGTCGTAAACGCATCCGACAAGCTTCTAAAATAGCGTCAAAATGACTCAACCCATGGTTATTTTTATCACGTGCAAACTCCACCATTAAAATGGCATTTTTAGAAGCCAAGGCAACCAATACAATCAATGCTATTTGCGTGAAAATATTATTATCAGCGCCAACCAACCATACACCCATTAATGCTGAGAATATTGTCATTGGTACAATAAGAATAATAGCCAGTGGGAGACGTAAGCTTTCATACTGCGCAGCCAATACCATGAACACTAATAACACCACTAATGGGAATACGTAGACCATGGTATTACCCGCTAGAATTTGCTGAAAAGTAACTTCGGTCCATTCGTACTCAATACCCGTAGGTAAATTATCAGCCAAGATCAGCTCAATTGCTTGCTGTGCTTGATCTGAACTGTAACCAGGCGCTGGACTACCATTAAGCTCTGCACTTGGGTAACCATTGTAATGCATCACTCGATCAGGACCTGTTGTAGGCGTTGCCGTTAATACCGAGCCTAATGGCACCATATTCCCTTGGTTATTGCGCACTTTTAGATTCAATATTTGTTCTGGATCAAGGCGGAAATCAGCATCAGCTTGGGCATTAACTTGGTACGTACGGCCAAATAAATTAAAGTCATTAACGTACATTGAGCCCAAATACACTTGCAACGCATTAAATACTTCATCCAATGGAATACCTTGAATAAGCGCTTGCTCTCGGTCGATATCAATATCCATTTGTGGTACTTGAATTCTAAAACTTGAATAGAGCCCCATTAACGCAGGATCTTGCTGAGCTTTAGTAATCACCGTTTGCAAACTGTTAAATAGTGTTTCAAAGCCTTTATTACCGCGATCTTCAATTTGCAGTTTAAACCCACCCGTGGTGCCTAAACCTTGAATTGGCGGCGGTGGGAATACAGCCACAAATGCTTCATCAATGGCACTAAAACGCTGGTTTAACTGTGCCGCAATAGCCATCGCCGATTTACTAGGATCGCTTCGCTCACTAAAGGCTTCTAGCGGTGTAAATACAATGGCGCTATTAGGACTGTTAGTAAAACCATTTACCGACAAGCCAGGAAAGGCAACTGTGTGAGCAACCCCTGGTACTTGCAGTGCAATTTCTTGCATTTGCCTAACCACATCTTGAGTACGGTCTATACTCGCTGCATCAGGTAATTGTGCTATCGCAACTAAATACTGCTTATCTTGTGCAGGAATAAAACCACCCGGCACGGCATCAAATAGCTTAATTGTTCCGCCTAATAAAACCACGTATGCAATCACCACTACCACGCTCATGCGCATTAGTTTTTGTACCAGCTTTTGATAGCCTTTGGCGCCACGGTCAAATACTCGATTAAAGGGTGCAAATAACCAGCGACCAAATAAACGATTTAATAAACGCGTCAGCGCATCCGGTTTAGCATCATGGCTTTTAAGTAATAGTGCCGCCAACGCCGGTGATAAAGTTAATGAGTTAAATGCTGAGATAACCGTTGAAATAGTAATAGTTAACGCAAACTGTTTATAAAATTGACCTGATAAACCACTAATAAACGCGGTAGGAATAAACACTGCACACAACACTAACGCAATCGCGATTATAGGCCCTGTCACTTCAGTCATCGCCACGCGCGTTGCTTCCAGAGGTGATAAACCTTGTTCAATGTTACGTTCAACGTTTTCGACCACCACGATAGCATCATCGACCACAATACCTATGGCAAGTACTAAACCAAATAACGACAGCGTATTGATCGAGACCCCTAACCACTGCATCACCGCAAAAGTACCAATCAGTGAAACTGGCACAGCTATAAGTGGAATAATCGAAGCACGCCAGGTTTGTAAAAATAACACCACTACAATTACCACTAACGCGATAGCTTCAAGTAACGTTTTGATCACCGCATCAATCGAACCGCGAACAAATACCGTAGGGTCGTAGACAATGTCGTACTCAACACCAGCTGGAAAATCTTTCGATAAACGCGCCATGGTTTCGCGTACTTGATCTGAAAGCTCAATCGCATTAGAGCCAGGACGTTGAAATATCGGCATCGCCAGTGCTGGTTGATTATCAAGTTCAGCTCTAAGTGAGTAAGTATTTTGGCCTAAATCGACTCGAGCAACATCGCTTAGACGTGTTAATTGACCTTGTTCACCCACTTTAATGATCACTTGCTGAAACTCTTCAATACTGTTTAAGCGCCCTTTTACATTTAACAATATTTGAAATTGACTGTCTGTTGAAGCAGGTTGTGCACCTAAGCTACCCGCTGCAACTTGTTGGTTTTGCGCACGCAATGCGTTGACGACGTCCATTGCGGTTAATTCTCGTGCCGCTAATGCATCGGGGTTAAGCCACACTCGCATTGAATATTGACCACCACCAAATAATTTTACATCGCCTACGCCACTCAAACGTGCAATTTGGTCTTTCACATATAAATCAGCGTAGTTAGATAGATACGCTGTATCATGTGTTTTTTCCGGTGAGAATAAGTGCACCACCATGGTTAGATCCGGTGATGATTTTTCAGCGACGACGCCTAAGCGCTGCACTTCTTGTGGTAGTCGCGGCAAAGCACTGTTAACCCGATTTTGTACTTGTACTTGCGCACGATCTAAATCCGTTCCCAATGAAAACGTTACTGTCAGTGTCATACGCCCATCACTGGTCGCTTGGGAAAACATATACAACATGTTCTCAGTACCATTGATCTCTTGCTCCAATGGAGTAGCCACAGTTTGTGCTATTACGGTTGGATTTGCTCCTGGGTAGTTCGCAGTTACCACAACTGTCGGCGGAACAACTTCAGGATACTCACTGACCGGCAGTTGAAACAACGAAATACCACCGGCAATTAAAATCACCAATGACAGCATGGCTGCAAATATCGGTCGTTGAATAAAAAAGTGAGAAAATTTCATTATTCGTCCTACTTCTTAGCCATAAGTGTGTGCTGCGCCGTTGGCGATAACGTAAAAGCAACACCGGTGGTGTCTAAGGTCACTGTATTAGGTGAAATCGGCATGCCAGGTCCAACACGCGCAGGACCATTAACCGCAATCACATCGCCAGCTTTTAAGCCAGAGGTAACAGCGCGAAAACTGCCATAACGCTCACCGGTTGTAACCAGTTTATATTCAAGAATATTGCCTTCACCTACAGTGAGCACAAAGCGATTTTTCAAATCGGTGCCAATTGCTCTATCAGGCACAATAACTTGCTCTGTAACGTCATTGGCCGCTAACTTAATACGTGCAAATGAACCGGCGCGTAAGGCGGTATTTTCATCAAATCGTGCACGGACTCGCAAAGTACCTGTTGCTGCATTGATTTGATTATCAATAAAGTCGATATAACCGGTGTGTGCAAAGCCATTTTGACCCACTTTTTGCATGACTACTTGCTGATGAGCAGCGGCGGTTACTTCATCAAATGAACTATTCCAAGTACGTTCATCAACATCAAAGTAAGCATACATAGTTTGATTTGATACGATTGAAGTCAGTACACTTTGCCCTGCAAGCACATTATTACCTTTGGTAATATTTGCACGCGAGATCACACCATCAATGGGTGAACGTATATCTGTAAATTCTAAATCTAAATTAGCTGCAATTAGCTGGGCTTTTAAGGCAGCAAGTTGTGCTTCACGTTGGCGTAACGTTGAGGTACGTGATTCCGCTTGCTCTGTTGAAATCGCTTTTCGCTCGGTTAATCGCACCGCTCTTTTAGCTTCACTTTGCGCTTGCGATAAAGCGGCTTCAGCACTGACTACTTGTGCCTCTAAACTTGCTACAACCGCAGCATATGGGCGAGCGTCAAGTTTAAACAGTAAGTCACCCTGTTTAACCTCGTCGCCCTCATTAAACGCAATATGCTCAATAACTCCGGCAACACGTGGCATAAGTGATACTTCTTCCGGCGCTTCTAAACGCGTAGTGTAGGTGTGCCAGTTTTGCACTGGCTTAATGATCACCGAGGCAACATCTATTGGTTGAAGATATGGTTGATTGCTCTGTTGAGCAGGCTCTTCTGCACAACCGGTGAGGGCAAGTGATGCCCCTAAAACTGCAATAGCTATTAAGTGTTTGTTCATGACGACGCTCCATTTAGTGTATTTTTCTATGTTACGGAACATTGTTGTGGACAAAAACCATAGATTTTTAAATTCATTAATGCCAATATGGCATCAATTAAATATTGGTGAGTAATTAATGGATACCACAAGTCGCTTATTGATGTTGTTAGAAGTCGTTGAGCGAGGCTCATTCGCTAAAGCAGCAGAAACCCGTAATATTGATCGTTCAGTGATCTCAAAACAAATAAGTCGTCTCGAAGATGATTTAGGAGTACGTTTACTGAACCGCACCACCCGCTCATTTTCACTGACAGCTGCAGGGGCCGAAATGATTAAAAAGGCCAGTGAGTTGAGGCAACTACTAGGTGAAACTGTACGTTTAGCCGAGAATTATCACCAAGAGCCACGCGGTGTATTAAAAATCACTTCATCAACTATTATCGGCAGGCGTTATCTACAACCTGTGATTAATGATTTTCAAAAACGCTTCCCGCAAGTAGAAGTTGAACTAAGACTCGATGATAAGTTAGTTGATCTGGTATCTGAAGGCTTTGATCTTGCTTTTCGGGTCGGTGAGCCAAAAGACTCATCACTGATCGCACGTAAAATTGCGCGCAATAGATTACTAATATTAGCCGCACCTGAGTTTATTCAAACGTATGGATTGCCAAGTAAAATAGAGGACTTAATTGATTTACCCGCAGCCAGTTATTCCAGCACTTCGTTGCGCGTTGAGGGTATTCGTTATGTAGATCAATATGGTCTACCGCAAGAGCAAAAAATTAAGAGTGTGTTTAGAGCCAATGATGCCGAGGTACTGCTCGATAAAACGCTTTCTGGAACAACCTATGTGCTCGCGCCAGCATTTATTATTAATGATGAAATAAAACAAGGACGTTTAGTGCCCTTATTAACAGACATCAAATTACAAGAATACAGTGCGATGTACGCGGTATATCCACACCGTGATTTACCTGTAAGAACACGGTTATTTTTTGATGCGATACGTGATCACTTAGGTAAAGAAACACCACTTTGGGAAAGTAACATTCCCGGTTTCGAGCACATGTATCAAGGTTAAGAAACCTGTTCTAGTTTTGCTGAGTATTGCTGCGAGTCAGAATAAACGTTATTTCGACCATGTTTTTTTGCATAATAAAGTTGCTCATCTGCTGCTTTAATCGCTTGTTTTAGGCTATCGCCATCACGATAAGCAGCTAAACCGATACTTGCTGTTAAACTTATTTCACGCTCACCAACATTGATAGCCGTACTTTGCAAACCGACTCTGATATTTTCAGCAATTTGATAAGACTCCTGTTGATTCGAATCAGGAATGAACAGCACAAACTCTTCGCCACCAGTACGAAAAACTCGCCCCTTGTTAAGTGTTTCTCTTAATATAGTGGCAATTTCGACCAGAACTTGATCGCCCACATCATGACCAAATTCATCATTTACTTTTTTAAAGTAATCGAGATCTAGCACCATAATAAATAAATTAATTTTGTCTACCAGCTCAACTTCAAAGTAATGGTTCATTGCTAAACGGTTGCCGGTGTTTGTCAGCGGATCTAACAAGGCAAGGTTTTCTAATCGTTCTGCAAATTGTGCTCGACTCGCTTCAAAAGTATGTGCAATGACCCAAATGCTCAAATAGCTAAAGCTCATATTTAGGTACAGGTTAAGGTCTAAAAATGGTGCTAAAGAGGTTTTACTAGTAAACACAGCGGTTTGTATACACACCAATAATAGCGATAGATAATAGCCGCGTTTACATCCTAATAATAAATAAAATAATACGGGTAAGGTAAAGGTCCAAATGAACAAACCGCTCTTCATCGCAGCTAGGTAAGTTCCCAAGGTTACTAATAGCATAATACAAAGGCACAATAATAACGGCTGCCAAGTCTGAAATTTTCGTGTCCGAGCATAGTTAAAAGTATAAAAACAATAAATAGCAAACACCCCTTCTAAAATCCCTAATGAGTAAAAGTCATTAATAAAAAGATTAAAATAGGTAAAAACACTCGCTAAAATTCCGAAACAGAAACAAATCCATTTCAGTAAATTTTCACGTAATACTTGAGCGCTATCTAAGGCTGCGATATCCATTGATTAACTTTAATTCGAACGAAAAAAAGTCAGTCTAACGGTTAATTGAAAGAGTACAAGCTCTATTTGTTTTTGATATATTCATTTTTATAAAAAATTTTTAAAATTAAGATCTTAGTAACTAACAGCCTATTCATCATTAATTAATTGTTCTATATCTTCTAACATATCGGAGAACTCAGCATTAGCATGTTGGCGCTGTTTTGCTGTCAACGTGGCTCTTAAACTCACAAGTAAACGCGCATAGCGCTTTGAATTTTCAGCATCTAAGCGAATTAATTGGTCACTCATAAACACCTCTCGCTCAGTAATGACAGCTGATAATTGGCTAATAAATTGATCGCGGCTAAGTTGGCTATCAAAAAATACCTGTTTGAGTTTATCCAGCCGAGTTTGCTTGTAAGCTTGCCTTAATAAAAATGTTGCTTGAAATTCGCTGTTCGCTTGGGTGATCAAAGACACTTGTTGTTCACTCAGTTTACCAAGCCACTGTTTATAAGTATCTAACTGACGTTCAAGGCGATCTTGCTCACGCTGTGTTGGGGTTTGTTCATTATACTCGTCACTTTCTGTTGTTATATCCTCTGCAATGGCAGCAACAAATTCTTCTCTTTGCTCCGTGGATAAACCAATAGCAAGTTCAATAAGATCGTCTCTTACATACATAACTAACGATTGCCAATGTGTTTTAAAGCCTTGAAAATACGTTAATAATGCTTGCTCTGAAGGGTCTTCATCAAGTAGCTTTTGTAATGCCAACAGATCCTGTCGATACAAAGGTAATTGCGTCTTACGATGCCAATCCCGACTTTTCTTAATTAAGTCTTTAGCTTGTTTGCTTTGCTGCTTCGATAAATCAACGTAGTCATCAATCCAAAACGCCGATAACCAGCCTATATTATTGTAGGTAAATGTAGCTGAGCATCCAGTCAGAGCTAATAGAAACACACCAACTACTGCGGATTTATAATTCAAGCACATGTTTTTTATAGACATTTTTATTTTTCTTACGGTTCTTTATAGCACTACGTTAATCAACTTAGCGCATTATGTAAATGAGGGGATTAAAATAAAACCGAACAAATGGAAATAATTATCATTTAGCTATTGACGCACATTCAAATACAAGTAATAATCGATCGCATCAACACCAAGCAGCCCAACACGACACGTTTGCGCTTCTTGTAAGAATTGAACGTACCGACCTCAGTGCCCTAGGGAAGATCGACCAGTAAGGATGCTGCGCCCCTTTAGTACAAAGTTGTTGATGAAGATGGTGACGCTTCGAGCATATTACTTACTCGACCCAAGTAATATTCACACTCACTTGCTACATTGTTCATATCGGTGACGGTTGATATGACCCAAAAAGCCCCATCAGGGGCTTTTTTTATTCCTTTAAATTTTCTGTAATATCTGTATCTTATGTCTAAGTTTTATCATTTATAGTGCGAAGCTGGGCAATTGTGGTTGTTGGGACTAAAATTAAACAGTAACACGCTAATTGGAGGTATTGTCATGTGGCAGCCGAAGTTTAAGATATTGTTGATGGTCGGTGCACTTAGCATCTGTGGTGTTGCTCATGCGGGACTTGAAGAAGGGATCCGCGCAGCCAATGAAGGTCAATTTGAAGATGCACTTAGAGAGTTTAACTACCTTGCAGAAAAAGGCTTTGCACCAGGAATTTACGAGCTAGGGCAGCTATATGAAGGTGGCCACGGCGTAACGCGCGACTATCACAAAGCTGCTGAACTTTACCAGCAAGGCGTTAAAAAGAACCACGTCGACTCAATGTTTGCATTAGCTGTACTTTACCAAGAAGGTAAAGGCGTTAAACTTGATAAACAAATGTCAGTTTCACTCTTTAAGCAAGCCGCGGCAAAAAACTTACCTGCTGCTCAGTTTAACTTGGGTGTGATGTACGCCAACGGCGATGGCGTTGGGCAAGATTATAAAGAAGCTATTAAATGGTATGAAAAAGCCGCTGGTAATAATTATACGCTAGCACAGTTTAATATGGCGCTGATGTATTTCGAAGGCCATGGAGTCGAAAAAAACATCGAAAAATCATACATCTGGAACACTGTTGCTGAGTATAATGGTAATTTAGATGCCAGTCACAGTCGCAAGCTAGATGAGCGCAAGCTAATGCCTGCGCAAATTGCAGAAGCCAAAGAAAAAGCTGATGCATTGTATGAAAAAATCCAAGCTGGGCTGTATGCGGGCGAAGATCGGATGTTTTAACTGCCAGTTAAAACGCTATTGGATTGTACTTAACGCCAATTTATGGCCGCAAGTACAACCATTTAAGTATTTTAATCAATATCTTATTTTGCGCCAACAACAATCCTAATTTAGGATTAAAACCACCCGTTTTCAATGTGTTACGTGCATGGCTAAAGGTTAAAAAGCCTTCTATACCGTGATAGTTTCCCATCCCAGAAGGACCTAAGCCACCAAATGGCGCATCATCAGCAGTCACCTGCATTAAGGTGTCATTTATTGCGAAGGTACCACTTTGTGTTTGCTGTTGAATACCTTCATTGATTTGTTTATCTTGCCCCATTATGTACAAAGCTAACGGCTGAGGACGTTGATTTATGTATGCAATCGCCTGAGGTAAAGCTTGATAACTGACAATCGCAAGAATTGGTCCAAACAGTTCTTCTTGCATCAACTTCATATTGTCATTCACATCAGTCACAATGTGCAAACCAAGACGATGCTTATGTTCGTCGCTTTGGTTTTCATCTAACGGCTTAATTATCTGTGCGCCCTGTTGCTGTGCATCTGCCAATAAATCGGTTAAACGCTGAAAATGGTGGTGATTAATAACCGAGGTTAAATTTTTACCCTCGACACCTAAGTTATAATGTTTTTTATATAAGCTACAGAGACTTCTGACTAACTGATGCTGTAAGTTTTCCGGCACTAAAACATAATCGGGGGCAACACAAATTTGCCCTGCATTGGTCATTTTACCAAATAAAATAGCTTTAGCCGCCTTATCTATATCCGCTTGCGCGGTAATGATAACGGGCGATTTGCCACCTAACTCAAGAGTTACTGGGGTAAGGTTTTTACTCGCAGCGGCCATAACATGGCGCCCTACAGCTGTAGAGCCGGTAAAAAATAAGTGTGCGAATGGCAAATAGCTAAACTGTTGACTTAATTGCGCTTCACCTTCGATCACTGCGCAATGTTCGCTAAGCTCGCCGATAAATAGTTTTTTGATTACTTGATTGGTGTGCGGAGTAAATTCACTGACCTTTAATAATACCCGATTACCTGCGGCAATTGCGGTTATCACCGGCACGATTGATAATTGAATTGGGTAATTCCATGGAGAAATTATTCCCACCACTCCTTTGGGTTGATAGCTCACAGCAACTTTTGATGGCGCTAGGCTCAAACCCGCTTTTCGTGGTGAATTTTTTGCCCATTTAGGTAAATGCTTGATGGTGTGGCTGATCGTTTTGACCGTAGGCAGTATATCACCCAAAATCGTATCAAAAGCAGTGCGAAAGCCAAAGTCTTTCGAGCTTGCAGCTACCAATTCAGCCTCTAATGCCAACAGTTCACGTTTTAAAGATTTTAATAAACGGATCCGCTGTGATAATGCTAAATATGGCTGGGCATCAAAATGCAGCTGCATTTCATCAAATTGCGCTTTTAGCTCAGGGTTACATACAGTGCCAGTGTCAGACAAAAGCATACTCATAAACAAAATAAAGATTTAACCACTATAACTTTGTTTCTTAGCAGGGGCAATATAGAGCGCTATCAACAAACGAATAGCGCTCCGGTTGGGTAACTTTGAATTACTTAAAAATTAAATACCGATGCAGCAAGGGTCATAGTGACAAATGTGATCAGCGCAATTGCAACAATATTTAATGCAAAGCCGGCTTTGATCATATCCCGCATTTGAATTTGCCCAGAACCAAACACAATGGCATTAGGCGGGGTCGCTACAGGCATCATAAACGCACAACTACAGGCTATAGCCGCAGGAATAACCCAGACCAATGGCGAACCTGTGACTGACTCAGCGACAGGGCCAAGTAGTGGTAAAAATCCAGCTGCGGTTGCTGTATTACTGGTGATCTCAGTTAAGAAAGTGATTAAGGTTGCAATTGCTAATACACTCAATACTAATGGAATGGCGCTGACGCCTTCAATCATATGAGCTATGTATTCAGCCAAACCTGATGACTTTATTTGTGCCGCTAGGGTTAAGCCACCACCAAACAACAATAACACTCCCCAAGGAACTCCTGCCGCACTTTGCCAGTCAAGAATACGTTCATCACTGCCTTTATTAGCAGGCAAAACAAATAATAATAATGCTGCGGCAATGGCAATACCGGTATCCGATATTTTTAAACCAGAAAAATCAGCGATCAGAGGTCTAAATATCCAGCACACAGCTGCAAATAAAAACACACATAACACCCCTTTCTCAGCGCGTTGCATGGTGCCAAGACCTTTTAACTGCGAGCTAAATAGTGACTTGGTGTCGACTTTTTTAGATTTTTCATCCGTTTTATCAACTTTGTAAGCAAACTTGGTCAGCCACAACCAACAGATGATCAACATAGTCAGTGACAATGGCACACCCACCATCATCCATTGCGCAAAACCAATTTCAATTTTATAACTATCTGATAAATAAGCGGCCATCAATGCATTCGGTGGCGTACCAATTAATGTTGCAATGCCGCCAATGCTGGCACCATAAGCAATAGAAAGTAACAGTGCTTTACCAAAACCATTATTATTTGGATTAGATTTTTGCACTAAATGGGTGATAGACATAGCAATAGGTAACATCATCACTGCTGTTGCAGTATTTGACATCCACATTGATAAGAATGCCGTTACTAACATCATCGCTAATATCTGCAAACTCGGTTTTGAGCCCGCGTAGAGCATAGTACGTAAAGCAATGCGCTTGTGTAAGCCCCAACGTTCCATCGCAATGGAAATTAAAAAGCCACCTAAAAACAAAAATATTAAGGGGTGCGCATACGGTGCAGCGACACTTTTTATCGCAGCAATGTCAGCCAACGGAGAAAATACCAACGGCAATAGCGCCGTAGCTGGGATAGGAACTACTTCACTCACCCACCATGATGCCATCCAAAATGCTAATCCTGAAGTACGAAGAGCAGCGGTACTCATGCCAGCAGGAGGATCGATCAAACACGTAAGTAACATGACCGCAGGGCCCAATAACAGCAGCAAGATCTGTATCATTGGATTTTTTTCAGGTTTATCGTCTAAAGTTTGTGTGCTCATATTCAACCCCTTTAAAATTTATACTTTAAGCCAAGGGCTAAGCTACTATCCGTTTGCTGTTGCAAATCTAAGTCAGTATAGAATAAGTACGCGGTAGTTTGTTTATCAAATAAATAATCCACACCTGCAGTCCACTGGCTGCCCTTAGTACTTTGGCGAATAGTTGAGTCATCACTGGCAAATTGTAGTTTTGGCTGCCATTTGTCAATGGTATAACTGGCACTCAACACATAGCCGTTTCCTGATTTAGTACCATCTACTGACTCACTGTGCTGGTAAATAGCACCTAGTTGTAAATCATTTTTTTGCCACGCGCCAACGATGCGACTGGCGTTGATATTATTGAGTGAATCAATATGGCTGATCGCCACATAATAATTTTTATTTTTTAAACCACGGTCACCATAAATTAACGTAGCGGCATAACCGGCTTCATTATTGGCACTGTCATCCTTCAAAGCATAGGTAAGTGATAGCTGAGCACCCGCATATGATTTTGAACTATACGTTATGGTATCACCAAGGCGATCTTGACCCGGTAGTAATTGAGCAATATCGGCTTGAGTTTCATTGAAGTTATCAACTTTACCTTCTGAATACTTAAAGCGTGTATCGTTTCGACCAACTACAACTTCACCAAAATTTCCCGCTAAACCTAAATATGTATTACGGGCACTAAATGGCTCATCGGTATCATCGTGCTCAAAGCCCTTTACTTGCACTTCGTATTTAAATACCGCTTTTAACGAGTCAGTGAGTACATGTTGCCCTTTCACACCAATGCGTGAAAAAGGCGCATCGATTTGCGTTCCTTTTTTAGCATAGCGCATTACACCGTTGTCAGTATTAGCAATTTGTACTTCTGCTTTACCATAAATGTCATACTCTGCAGCATGAACACTTTGTCCAAAGCAAGCTGCTGCAAAACTCGTTGCTACAAAAACAGGGGTTAGCTTTTTGTCTATTATTATCATTGTGTGCCCTTATTGTTAGGATCATTTGTTGTTCCCGCTAATAAAGGCAAGTTTACTGCCAACTGCTTATAAAAAAGTAAAGTTTAATATATTCAGATAGTTAAATTTAAAATTAAATTATACTTACAATAAAGTGTGCGGGATCCCACACACTATCAAAGCGTCTGTGTCACTGTTTCCACCCATCAAATTAAGCTGAGCAGGTAAATCACTTAAGCACAGCTCTGGTTAATCAATAAACATGTCACGATTGAGGCCATATTTACTCATTTTGTCATACAAGGTTTTACGAGCAATCTGTAAGGTATTCATAGTTTCTTTAATACTACCTTGGTGGCGCTCAAGGGCTTCTTCGATTAAAGATTGCTCATAAAAGCACACTTTTTCCGCCAAACTCAGATCGGGCGATAACTCACTGCCATTATTATTTTCGGTATTGGCGAACGCTAATTCAGCACCCAGCAGCACCGCTCGTTCAGCTTGGTTTCTAAGCTCTCTGACATTACCTGGCCACTGGTAACTAAGTAAACGCTGTAATATATCGCTACTTAGAGGAGCCGGAGGTTTATGAAAACGAGTCGCGGCAATAGAGCTAAAATGTTTGAATAATAAAGGAATATCAGCTTTCCTATCACGCAATGCCGGAATACTTACCCTCACTAAATTGAGTCGATAATATAAGTCAGCTCTGAAGTCCCCTTTTTCGACCAAGGATAATAAATCAACTTTGGTTGCCGCAACGATACGTATGTCTAAGTCAACCGCGGTATTAGCGCCGACGGGGGTCACTTTTCGCTCTTCTAAAACGCGAAGTAACTTTACTTGTAATGATGCCGGTGTGCTTTCTATCTCATCTAAAAACACCGTACCACCTTGAGCAAACTCAAACTTACCTTGGCGACTGTGTGTTGCCCCTGTAAACGCGCCACTGGCCGCACCAAATAGTTCACTTTCAATCAGTTGCTCTGGTATGGCACCACAGTTAATTGCCACAAAATTACAGTTTGAACGACTGCTTTGATCGTGTAAAAAGCGTGCAACTAACTCTTTACCGGTGCCAGTTTCACCTTCAATCATCACATCTGCGGGAGTGTCGATCACCGCATTGAGCAGATGCATCATTTGCTGCATTTGCACGGTTTCCCCTAAGATCCGCACACCTGGGGCTGACGTTTTTTCTACCGCTAATTTTAAAGCACGGTTTTCCATTACCAAGGCACGCTTATCGCACGCTCTGGCAATGCAATCTAATAACTGCTCAGTGAGAGGTTTTTCAAATAAGTCGTAAGCCCCTAATTGCATTGCTTTAACAGCCACTGATACATCAGCAAATCCAGTCAGAAAGATCACCGGTAATTCGCTATCAAATGCTTGAACTTGTTCTAAAAAAGCCAGTCCATCCATTTTCGGCATATTAATATCACTGAGCACCACCCCGTTAAAACGACGATTAAGTTTTGATAAAGCACTCATTGGATCGCTAAAACACTGTACTTGATAGCCTTCGAGTGTCAGCAATTGGTCAAGTGAATCGCGGATCATCGCTTCGTCATCAATAACAATGACCTGTTTACAATCAGTTGCTAACGTATTCATAACGCTCCTTTAGTACTTGCTAAGGTAATAATGAATTGAGCACCACCGCCAGGGCGATTATGCGCACTTAAACAGCCATTAAATGAATTAATAATTTGCTTAGAAATAGATAGCCCTAAGCCAAGGCCATTAGTTGATTTAGTGCTATAAAAAGGCTCAAAAATAGTCCCAAGCGCATGTAACTCGATACCAGGCCCAGTATCCAAAATAGACAGCTTAACGCGGTCGTCAAACTGCTCTATCTCAAAACTCAGCTCTCGCACTGTGCTGTCAGCCATTGCTTGGCTGGCATTGGTGATCACATTCACTAATACTTGCTCAAATTTAATGCCATCAACCCATACTTTTACAGTGTCAGCAATATCAGCGGCGTTAACGTTGACATCATCCTGCTTTAATTGCGCGGAGGCGATCACCATGGCATTTTTAAGTAGCTGGCTTAAGCTTTGCTCCCTTAACTGTGTTTGTGCTGGTTTGCTAAAGTGCTTTAATTGTCCAACAATTTTATGTACTCGTTCGATCAGCGATTGCACAATAACAATATTTTCAGCGGCCTTTGCAATATCACCTTTGGCAATCAAGCGCTTAGCACTAACCAAATACGTACTCATAGCACTCAAGGGTTGGTTAATCTCATGATTGATACCAGCACTAAGTTGACCTATGGTGGCCAATTTGGCTGTTTGCACCAGCGCTGTTTGTGCTTTTTCGAGTGCATGGGTGCGCTCTATAACTTCTTGCTCAAGGCTATGACGAGAAAAAAGTAATTTTTTATAGCCGGCAAAACGTGCCATTAAACTGTAAAAAAGCATTAACCCCCCAGCATAAATCACACTCAACCAAAACAATCGTCCTAGTTGATTAATATTCACCGACGATATATCAACAAGCACAGTTATTTTTGCATTAAGTCGCTCAATCGGCGCACTTGCAGGCACATATTTACTGCGTTTATTCGCATCATTAACGTATAACAGGGGCATCCCTTGGCTAGTAATGTGCTCAGCAGTGATAACTTTTGGTACATACTCTAGGTAGCGTCGGCTTGTCGTAAAGTGTTGATAGTCTGCTGCTGTGAGGCTATGCAACGAATTGAGTCGCCATGATGGGCTATCGGACATAGCAATAATATTATCGTCTAAGCTTAAATAAAAATGGCTAGCGTGGGACGCATTCAGTAATTGTCGATCAGTTTCAAACTTAGATACATTCACTTTTAAGGTGACCACACCTATTACTTGGCCATCGCGATAAATCGGTTCAGAAAAATAAATGCCACGCTCTTTAGATCGTAAACCAAGAGCAAAATAGGCAATTTTGTTACCCGCCAATGCCTGAGAAAAATACGGACGAAATGCAAAGTTATTACCGATATAACTGTAATCAAGTTGCCAATTGCTCGATGCAATAACATCCCCTTCACGATTAAGTACATAGACGTCTGATGCACCACTGGCTTGTTGGATATCAGCCAAGTAATTATTAATAGGCTGCACGGGCTGATCAGTATCACTGAGAAATGCAGTGAGTAACTGGTTATCAGTAACTAAATGAGGAATAGTTGCAAAACGAGAGAGTTCGGTATCAAGATAATTACGCAATTGACCCACTTGGAGTTCAGCTTGCTGCTTTGCTTGACTTAAATCATAGTGTCGGCCAAATAGAAAACTAAGCAACAATACACTGATTAAAATGGCAACAGCGATTAATATTTTTCGGGGAAAACGCAGCATGTTCAACCAAAGGGCACACCTGAGCGTCCCTAAAACTTAAAATTTGATTTGATAGTGTAACGAGTATTCACTGCCGACACCAGCAACAGCACCATCTGTGACTCTTGGATCGTACACACGGTAGTGCTTATCTAAGAGATTATGGGCTTTAAAACTAATTTCACTGCGTGCAGAAAATTGCCAACTCACAGCCCCGCCGAGCAAAAAGTAAGCCGGTTGAGTAAAGTCGCTTGTCATTGTCGGGCCACTGACAGCATCGCGCCAAACACTATTGAGGCTCAGCACCCATTGCTGATGATGATAATTAGCAATCACACTAGCAAAGCGCTTAAACGTTGGCTTAATTGGCGTATCAAAATACTCGCTGTAGGTCGCTTCCACTGATAAATCACTAGTAATGTGGATCATGCTATCTAATTCAACACCACGATTAATGTCATCTAATTGATTTTCAAAGGTAAACTGATTATTGGCAGCTGAATTTGGCACTAGATTAATAAAATCAACAAGTTGATTATAAAAAAGCACCGAATTAATATGCCAATCTTGTCCCTCGTAGCGCCAAACAAGCTCTGTGGTTTTAACATATTCAGACTTTAAGTTTGGATTGCCCTTAGTCACATCATCATCTGAATACAATTCATTCGTCACAGGAGTGCGAAACGATTCACCGTATTGTAATTTAAAAGTATGCGCGCGAGTTGGTGAGTAGATTGCGGAAATGCGAGGCGATAATTTACTGTCTATCGCTTTAACATCATCATAACGTGCCCCTAAAAATAAGGTCAATTGCTCAGCAAAAGGCACTTTGATTTGCCCATAAATACTTCGGGTTTCAAAGGTAGATTGCAAACTCTGAAATGGCGCATAATTACTGATTGTAACAATCCCCCCTTGATAAAACGGATCTTCAACAATAATTTCACCGCTGTTAATATCAAAATAATTAACACGTAAGTCCGCTTTATGTTGCTCTGCGTGGCTATATTGCAAGCCTGAATTAATTGACCAACCATTATTAAATTGCTGACTGGCCTCTACACTGACTGTTAAATCCGTCGTATGCCAATCAGGACCAATAAAAAAATCATAACTGGCATTGGGTAAGGCTACTGCAGGTGCGATTAATCCAGCACTTTGTATTTGATGATGTGCATACGCTATTTTTGTAGCCAAAGTACGTGTATCAGTTTCAAGCCAATCATAACCTACAGATAGGAAAGTATTCTCACTACGATGTTGATTACTGTCAGAATAACCACCAAGGTTTAAAAACTCATTCAGTTCAACCTGATTATAACGCGCTCTCAAAGCCAGTTTATTGATATCGACACCCGCTTCAAAGTAAACTGATTGCAGTGGATCGTTTACCCCTTGTGGATAACGCTTACCACTTTTCTGGTTATACGCGCCATTAGCAAATAGATGTGTTTGCTGATTAACTTGATGACTAACCGAGAATGCAGCGCCGGTTTGACCTACATTTCCCACAGCCAGCGACATTTCATTATTTTGGCTTTTAGTCACTATATTCATCACCCCTAAGAATGCATTACTGCCATATAAAGCAGACCCAGGGCCACGTATGAACTCAACTTTATCAATAATTTCTATAGGTATATAAGGGATATAAACTGACGCTTTGCCAAATGATGACTCATTTAAACGTTCACCATTGATCATCACTAAGATATTGCCGCTATCAAGGTAAACACCTCTTGCGTGATCTTTTGGTACAGCGCCTACCCAATCACCACGAGTAGATTGCATACCAGGAACAAAATTCATCAATTCAAACGCATTATTCACCCCAAGCGAGGCTATTTTTTGGCGATTAAAAACTGTGATGGTTGAAGGTGCTGAAGCGAGAGTTTCTAAGGTTTTTGAGGCAATATCGACATGAACGTCAAGTAAATCCTCAAAGCTAAGCGCAAATAAATCCTCAGCCTCGCTCGCCAATAAGGGAGTTGTATAAACACACAAAAAAAGACATGCTGTTTGCTTCAAAATCATTACGCCGCTTTACACCTATATTTTTCATTGGAGTTAGCACATCATAAGTAACGTGCTATTTACAATATTAATACAAATACGCGACGGCGTGAGAGTTTTTCTCTATTAATTTATAAATTTAGGCTACAGCTGAAATCTGCTTAGCTTTTAGGTATTTATATAAACCAATTAATGAGGCTGCGATCCAAAATATTTCAATCACAAAACTTGCTAAATTAAAGTTATAACAAAGACTTATAAGCAACAAAATAGCGCCAGATAAATTCATCATGTTATATAAAAGCCCTGTTGGCGTGGCTTTACCCAGTTGTAGCATAAAAAACGCGCCAACCACTAAAAACGTACCTGTCATACCAACAATATCAAATAAAAGTGCAATCACGGGTGTCCCCTATCCTTTTTAATCATACCCAACAAACTGGCCCATTCCATGGGGAGGGTTGTTTTCAATCATTGAAACAGCAAACCGGGTAAGTTTAGCAGCCTCGCCAAAAGCGCACAGGATAAATGTCCGTATTTGAACTGAATAACCCCATATTTATCAGAGACTCTTGAACTTTAATTCAAATAATTGTGCTATTCATAACGAATCGACTCTAGCAAACGCTCTATTATAGGTAAGCAGTGTGTTTTATCTTTTTCCATAAAGGTAAACGTTAAACCCATGAAATATTTATCAAATTTTAAAGCGTATACCAAGTAAGAAGTGACTTCAGTTTCGCCCTTCCAAACGCCTTGCATCAATTGTTCTTTAACAATGCCAATAGGGAGGTTTCGTTCATTTTCAACTCCAACCCGTTTATACCATGGCATATGTTTTATTAATGCTTCATACCTACCTGACGCAAATGAGTCTAAAGTATTTTCGTCACTTAGATACACTGTACCGGCACACTCCAAACCTTCATCATGGGTGATTAATGATAAGCGTTGTTCACTCTCATTTAGCCAAGCATCATTAAGCGATAGAGTTAGTCGAGTTAAGCCAGGGTAAGTGACTGTATTTAATGCCTGCTCTTTTTGTTGAAGCTCTTTTTTAATGCCCTTTTCTTTCGGTAACTGTTCTGGTAGGTCAAAAAAACCATAAGGAAAATATTTACCAAAATGAGTGTTTTTTAGGCTTATACCACGCATTTTTGCGACAGCAGCGGCTTCTACTGCCCAGTACCCAAAATAACCTATATGATAATCATCATTGTGGCTATTGTACCAATGTAAGCCTTTATAACGGATGTACCATTTTTTAGAATACTTTTTAAGTTCTTCTAAAAATTCACAATCGTCACTAATATTTGAGATAGCCAAAAGTTGACCGAATAAATTATTAACGCGCACATCTTGGCCTAGCTGTACATTGTTTGAACGATAACTCAACAATTTTGCCAATATATGGCCATTACTGCCGCTAACTTGCCATTTTTCAGCCAATAATGCCCACGCTTTATCACTAACATCGACCAAAATAGCCAATGAAATAAGTTTGACTAAGGTATATACACTATGTGGATAGCTACTCCACTCATTGTCTGTTTTAAGATAGTAAGTGATAGTCCGCTCTACTGTTTCTCTTATTGTGTCAATACTATGACCGAGTGAAAACTGACAGATTGATAATTCTATCCCACGGTTTATTAAACTATTTGATATTCTTTTCAATTGTTCATATTCAAGCTGTTGCGATCCAAGCATTTTCGATTCAATAACACTTTTATCATACGCTAACATGCTCATTCTATTCGCATAGAATTGTTTTAATTTTCCTTCACGATTTGGGTAATCCCGCATACATTAGCCACCATTAATTTGAGTCACTCTGGCAGCCTTACCACGAGCTATTCGTGGTCTGCCACCACTAACATGAACAATTTTTGAATAAGTAATTGTTCCATTTTCAGTTGTTCTAGCCAACACAGGATATAGTTGGCTTTTATTGTTTTTCGGAGGATTACTATTTTTTTAAAGTGTTTATGTAAATACGTTAGGTTAATCACAAAAACTTATTCTTAAGTTGAATGTCTAAATCTCTGAGGTAATCTAATCCAAAGTTATCCTTAGAAAAATTAGTAACTAATTCATACGGAAGAGCTTTATCAACACCATCATAACAACTTGCTATTTCGCAACTGATTGAAGCGACACTATCAAAATACCATTTTATAAAAAGCTATAACTATGATAAAAAAGAATATTATAATTTAAAATGGAAGACCTTAAGCTTAAATAAATAATTTAAGATCTTCCTGACACTCTAGATTTTTATTAAATCAATAAACACCACAGCATATTTTAAATTGAAATCATTCAAGATCGAAGAGTTTCATAATTGCACTATATTCATCTTTATTCATAAAGTGCTTTGCCGAATATTTTGAACCAAGAATTGATATATGTCCGCCATCAAGGCTGTATGGTAAAGTAAGATTATTAATTTCGAAGGTGTTTTCTTTATTATAAAGCAACTCTCTACTTATAAAGTGAATATTAGTATAATTACTAGAAAACTCTTTTAAATACAAGTTAGCCTTCGCCATAAATACATCATTACTAATTATTTTATTAATATCAAAAGGATGTTTAAAATAAACACTCCTGTAAAAAAAGTTCAACGGGTTTTGCGTGTAACTATGTGGTGCTGCTATAATAAATACATTGATCTTCATCTTAGCCGCTTGTTTTATTACAATTTCAAAATCATCAAGTTGCTTTTTAGATAAAGCACTCCATTGACCTGCAAATATTATGTTTTTATATTTATGCATATTAACTTTTAAGTACCCCCTATTAATTAAGCATTGTTTATATGCAAGATGCGATTTTGGGCCAGTAAAATTATCCGTAAAAGATGCAATACACCAGTTGGTGGTTATAGATTGGAAAGATTTATGATTAGCTTTAAATATCTCATCAAAGAAAGGTTCCGAATGACCAGCAAAAGAGTCTCCAAATAATAATGTAGCTGATTTGTTTAACTTCTCCCCCAAATAACAATCGGTGCCAATTTTCTGATCTACATTTTCCTGACCATCATTGAAGGAATAAAAGCAGTATCCATTACTTCTTAATGGCATTATCAATTGATTAGATATTTGTTGAAGTTCGAGATTTAGGTTAAATCTTTTATCTACTCCTTTTGATATAAAAACATAACTCCCTAAAAAACCAATGAATAATACAAGATAAATAGGTTTGCATTTCCAATATTGAAGCAGGCCTCGAAAATCATTTCTAAACCTAATTTTTTCAATATATTTATTACTCAAATAACCAAGTAATACTGATACTGCAATACCAATGTAAATGAACTTATCATTTAACGAAAAATAGTAAATTGCGACAACTAAAGGCCAGTGCCATAGATAAATAGAGTATGACCAAGCGCCTAATTTCTGGAATACTATATTACTTGTAATAAGGCTATCGTTATGTTGTGCTTGGATAATGAGGAACGAGCCCAAAACAGGGAATATTGCAAGATATCCAGGCCAAGGGTTTTCTTTTGATATAAAAAAATATGAACAAACAATTAGAGTTAAACCAAACCACTCTACTAATTTTTTTCTTTTATCTTGTAATGTAAAAGGGAAAAGATAAGCAACGCCACCAATCATCATTTCCCAAGCTCTGGTAGGTAATAGATAATATGAAGAGTCTGGCCACTTATAGGTAGCGATAACACAAAAAACAAAGCCCAATAATGTTCCAAAGAGAACAGCTGCTTTCATCACCTTAACAGACATAAACTTTCGAATAGCAACGAGCATTAATGGATAGATTATATAGAATTGCCATTCAGCGGATAATGACCAAGTATGCAATAGCCATTTTTCGTGTGAAGCCGCATCAAAATACCCTGACTCTCTCCAATAAACAACATTAGATAAAAAGCTCATACTGCTGCCAATATGTTTGCCCAGAGTTTTGTAATCAAATGGTGTAAGATAAAACCAACCGAAAACAAGCAAGACTAAGCAAAGCATAGCTAACGCAGGAATGATCCTATTTGCTCTTGCAACGTAAAACCTTAAAATAGAAAAGTTTTCTTGTTCTATTCCTCTGAATATTATTCCAGTCATTAAAAAACCAGAGATAACAAAAAACACGTCAACCCCCGCAAAACCGCCGGGCATCCAAGAGGCATTAAAGTGAAATAGCACAACAGCTATAACTGCAATAGCTCTAAGTCCATTTATATCTTTTCTGAATTGCAAAACACAGTACTCAACAAATTATAATACAGGGGCGGCATTTTATACTAATAGCAAGGCAAGGCAAAGCTAGGCTAGGCTAGGCTAGGCAATAATTATTTTTCAAATGTAAGAAAGCAAAAAACCGCCCATCAAAGGCGGTTTTTCATAATATGGTAGTGTTCTACAGATTTAAGCTCGTTCAAGTTAAAAAGTTTTAATGGTACCAGTGGACGTACTCGAACCATCAATCCCGAAGAAACCAGATTTTGAATCTAGCGTGTCTACCAATTCCACCACACTGGCATTAAAACTATACAACTATATACAACATTTAAAAAGATATTACTCACCAATTAAACAGCTGAATTAAAGGATAATATGTCCCATAAAGTATAGATACAATCAATTTTGAATAGAGGAGCTTTACATTGACTACAAAAAATATCGACCGTTTTAGTAGGGCCTTTTTTATTCGGTTTTGCCATTATTTTGTTACTTTTACTACAAACACGCGAATAGATTAACAGCTTATGGCCAAAGTCCAAAGATTAAGCCCATTAAAGTAAACTGTAAAATATGGTAACCGCTACTGATTAAAAACAGGGAACAAGCAAGGTCAGGTTTTGCATCTTGCCTTTTACTATAAAGGTCAAAAAGAAAGACCAGACCGAACTCTCCCCTAACTTTGCCATTAGGTATAACCCGACAATCAAAAATATTATCAACGCAAGTTGGCTAAAAAAAACCAAGTTATTGCGATTAAAACGGTTTCACATAAACTCGAAAGAGCGTTTTACCACGTGCTTAAATATAATGTCCTCCTTGATGAACACAAGGCTTTTTCTTAGCGACTATGAAATGAATTAGGTTAACATGTTGAGTTAATAGTGGGTTGGTAAAACCATCAGATCTGACTGAGCCTTTACGTTAACCGCTCATATTTAAATGTTGGGTATGCTCACTGTCTAAGCCACAAAGGGTTGGTTATGTGTAGACATAAGCCACAGATTTGTTATTGCGCAGTGCGTATGCGCTGCCAAAAACTGTACAGGCATTGGCACTAAACGATGACTGAGGCGAAAGCCAAGGGCCTACTTAATCATCAATGATGCTTAATTAAACTGCCTAAATTTATATGGCGTTCTTTATTCAAGCCACAGTGCATATTCACACCAATCAACGCCATGACTGGATGCATCGTCATATTTAAAGTGAGTTTAAAAAATAACAACACTTGGTTTTTTGAATAAAAAATCAAGAAAACACAGCTGCCTGCTTGACCGGAACTTTCTAATGGGTGACCTCTTTGCTGTAAATTATCAATCATTTTTTATAACTAACTTGGTGATATATTTCTTGTCGTTATCATGGATATAATGCTTTTCAACATAACCTCCATCAAAAATAACCTTATCGTTATATCTCCGATTTGCAAAAAAATATGGCTCAGTTTGATAGTTATTATACTTAAAAAACACTCCTGAAACTGAAAAGTGCTGCGTTCGACTTGCTCCTTCTTTTTCTACTAAATTTTCAATTTCACCTGTTACAACTCTCTGCTCATGCGACTTTATTTTAGCTATATATTCCATTCTCGAATATATAGAAACTATAGAAACTATAGAAACTATAGAAA